>NZ_AQOK01000077.1:0-11744 GCF_000364645.1 Xanthomonas sp. SHU 308
ACCTCACGCGCGGCGAGACCGGCCGCTACTACGTTCGTCTGCGCGTTCCTGCTGACCTGTAGAAACAGTTCGAGCGCAAAGTCTTCAGTGCAGCACTGAAGTGATGTGCAATGGCTTCGTGCAGCTCCAGCGATGTCATGCTTGCCTCCGCGCGTCAGCATGGTGGCACGTGAGCGCTGACGCGCCTTGCAGGAGTTCGAGCAGACGGTATCGCGCATGTCTGCGCTCAAGGAGCCGGTGACGAGCGTAGCGGCCTTGACGTGTTGCATGACGAAGCTTGGAGCCTGTTGCTGCGTTCAAGCTTCCCGTGGGCATCCGCCGTGGGCCGTGGAGGATGAAGGCGAGGGCCATCGCTGCCACGCAATGTCATCAATCGCGTAGAGCCAAATCCTGTTTCAGGCAGCGCGGCAGCCATCCTGCCGGTATCGATCGGCCGTCTCTCCGCGGTGTGCCCTTGTTGACGATGTCGCAAGTCAGGTCGCGCTACTGCGTTTGCTTTCCGAGTTCATCTGGACACGCGCGATGACAGTGGCCTGTGTGTGCTGCAGTGCTGCTTCATGTCGCTTTCCAGCGACGCATTGGGGCTACTCATCTTCCGCCCGTCGCGTGTCGCGGTTGCAGGCTTCGCTCAGCAAAGGTTGACGCGACGCCTCATTGGGATCGAAGTGCTTGAGCCAGGAGGCAGGACGCCTACGGTGTCATTGAGTTGCAGGGGATGGGCGATCCATCGATTGATTCCCATGCGCTGTCACGAAAAAATGTGCCTCGTCGCTGGATCGCGACGTTTCCTTCTTGCTCTGGTATCGAGATGCAGTCACACAAGATCCGCTTCATCGTCATCGCGTTGCTTTGCCTTGGCGTCACGATCGCCAGCGTTGTCACGTTTTTCAGCAGGCCTGCGGCAGTGCCGACACATTTGGCTGAAGCCGATGGGACGGTCGAAAAGGTCGACGCAACGCAGCGAAAGGGACGGCTTCAAAGCGTCAACTTCACCCTTGCGACCGGAGGCGATGCATTCGAGTACTCCAGTGTGCTGCCTGGCATCGATGCGGTGTGGGGTCGTCTCAAGGTGGGATCACCGGTTCATGTCATCTTCGACGATGCGGACAGCAAGCGATCCATCTGGGGACTGCGCTTGGGCGATGACGTCGTCGTCACGCCTGAGCAGGCGCTCCAGGCACGGCGCAAGAATGGCCAGATTGGTGCCATGATCGGACTGATCTCTTTGCTTGGAGCGGGATACTTTCTGCGCCGTGCTCGCAAGGCGTAGCCAAGCAGCCTGACAGGCTCGGCGCGCAGCGGCCCGCCGAGTCTGGATCTGCCAACAAGAAAGGCAGGGTAGGCCGGTGTTCTTCGGCAACAAACGTGTTTGGCTGCGTTTCTGTTCCGGGCGAACGCCGGTGGCGGCCGCCTAACGCCGGAAATGGCGTTGGCGGCGTTGTGCAGGGCGCTTTCTTCAGCTGTGCGTGTCGAGGGTCATCATGATGTGGATGATTCTTCCATGTTCAAGCTGAAACGAGAGGCGCTTGTTCTTGGTCTCATAGGAGCGCCAGTGCTGGCCATCGCTGTCATCCGTCGTGCCTTGGCCATAGGTGTCGATCAGCACATTCTGCGTGTCGCCGATCGCGATACCTCTAGCCGTTCTGATCGCGGGTACTTTGATTGTGATCTGCGCAATGACGTAGCTGTCGATGTCGCGTTGCTGTTTTTGCCAGGAGAGGTTCGCCGTATAGATGTCAAACCCGGCATAGCGATGCTGGTAGTACTTGTAGCTTGTCTCCCCGGCGGGCACGTCTCCTACAAAACTCTCGCTGATCTGGGTGCCTGCCTGCGTCCTGGTTTGCTCGCTCCAGCGTTCACCCAGGGTGAAAGAGTGGTTGTTGATGGCTACGGCGAAGTCGCTTTCGGTCATTTCGACAGGTGCTGCGCGAGCTGCTGCCGCAGCAGTCATATCCGCCTGGGCGGCAGGAAGCAGCAGGAGAAGCAAGAACGCTGCTCTTCTGGGGGAGGTAATCGTGTGCATCGATGCTTTCAGTGGGGGCGGAAATATCAGGGGCGTGTTCGTGGTCGGGAGCCTGTACACATCCGGGGGTTGTCAGATCACACAGTGTGTTGCGCATCGGCGAGTTTGTCGCGATGTAGGCGTAACGTGAGTGTCAGTATGGTGGGATGCATCGAGCGGAGCCATCGCTTCCGGACTGGCATGCGCCAAGCGACGTCAGGGTGGTGCCTGCGCAACAATTCGGCGTCGATCTGATCGGGCGTGTAATTGACTGTTTGCGGGTCGATCCGAGTCCACGGTGCGCAGCGCATCGGGTCGTTTGGGATGCGCCTGGCAGCGCTGTCGGCAAACCGCTCCTGGATGTGCCGTGTTCTATCGCCTTGCTGTCGAGGACTGGTGCCGTGAACGCTGTACTGCGTCTCGCTACTCCAGTCCACCCGTCGGTCATTGCGGAGGCCTGTGTGCACCCCGTTGAGCTGCGCATCAGGCGAATCGACAGCGAGTCGGCGAGGTGCAGGTCGCTCGCAAAAACTCCCCGGCCATTGGCGGCAGGGGAGCACGAGAATCTGGAACTCAGCCGCGCGCGTGGTCGCGCGCCTTGCCCACTTCACTCTGTACCTTGCCGGCGTTCTTCTGCATCTTGCCTTCGACTTCCTTCAGCTTGTTGCCGGTGACCTTGCCGGCGACTTCCTTGATGGTGCCCTTGATCTGGTTCTTGGCGCCTTCGGTGCGATTCTTGTCCATCGTTGACTCCGCAGTAGGGATGCCCTCAAGTGGGCATCGCCAAACTGCGCGCGGGCCGGTGGCGTGCAAGTGAAAATTGAGCGGGCGTGCTCTCTATCATTTAGGTAGCGGACGGGTTGTATGCCGAAGCCTGTAGCGGCGATCGCGCGTCCCGTTCGGGCTGGGCGCGCTTGATGCTTTTACAGCGGGAACACGCGCACCGCGACATGTCCTTCGTCTGTCTGCTGGCGGCGACGGCGTGGTCCGCATAGGTGCGCCGAGTGGCGACCCTCGACTGCGCTGCGCGCTCAGTACCAGCCCAGATAGAGGGTGGTCACGCCCCAGGTGTCGATCAGGCCATGCGCGAGGATCATCGCCCACAGGTTGCGTCTGGAGCGCAGATAGGCATATCCGAACATCGTGCCGACCACGCCGGTCAGCAGGATGCCGGAGGCGCCTTGCGCGGCGTGCATCAGGCCGAACACCACGCCACCGGCCAGCGCGGCGATCCAGCGGCCGCCGCGCAGGCGACCCAGCAGGGCATCGAGCTGATGCATGAGGAATGCACGGAACACCAGTTCTTCACCAAGCGCCGCGCTCAGCCATGCTGCGCCGATCAGATGAAGGGTGGCGTCGACGTTGCCCTTCAGCGCGCCGTAGGTGCTGTAGTCGGTCTTGTGTCCCGTAATGGTGTCGATCAGCGGTTGCAGCACCGGTGTGATGAAGCCGACGGTCAACAACACCAGCAGCGCTGTCCAGCCGATCGCGGACGCCAGGCGTGGGCGTGCGACGCCGCACGCCGTGGAGGAACGCGTCTCGACCCAGACCAAACAAAGACCGATCAGGCCGACCACTGGCATGCGCCACGGAAACGGGAGCCACGCATAGAACGCCAGCGCAAGAATCGCGGCGCTCAGCGCGATGCGCAGCAGCTGGTGGCGCATGAAGGAGGTGTTGGACGTGGCGTGGATGTCGCCTTGCGCGGAGTGCTGCATGCCTGACCTGGAAGAAAGTGGGCACTCAGCCTAGCGAGCCTCCGCCATCGCGCACCGTGCCAAAGGCCATGTAGACCAATGCAATGCGGCGCATCGTAGAGCATGAAGATGCCAGCACACGCGCGTCGCCAGCGGCAAGCGCTGGCGACGTAATGCAGGCGCGGACGCGTCAGTCCGCATGCAATCCGAAGTGGCGAGTGGCGACTATGCGCCCGCCGTCTGGCACTCGAACACGCTGACGCTGCGCGGCGGCGCCAGGAACTCGCTGGCGCCGGCCGGCATGCTGTCGACCTGCAGCGCGTCGTCGGTGGACAGCACCAGCTTCCAGTGCAATTCCTCTTCCGAGGACGGCAGCACGAAGCTCACGCCCTCGTGGTAGGCGTTGATGACGATCAGCAAGGTGTCGTCGTTGGCCAGCTCCCTGACGCCGGACGTTTGCGCCTTGCCTTCCAACAACAGCCCGACCGAGCGTGCGCCGGCATCGGTCCAGTGCGCATCATCCATCTCGGTGCCGCCGGGGTTGAGCCAGGTCAGGTCGCGCACGCCCGCATCTTCGTTGTACTGGCCGTTGAGGAAGCGGCCACGGGTCAGGATCGGGTAACGCTGGCGCAGCGCGCTCAGCGCCTTGACGAACGCGGTCAGGCGGCCCTCGGTGGGGTCGCGCTCCCAGTCGATCCAGGTGATCTCGTTGTCCTGGCAGTAGGTGTTGTTGTTGCCGCCCTGGGTTTGCGCGCGTTCGTCGCCGGCGAGCAGCATCGGCGTGCCCTGCGCGAGTAGCAGCGTGGCCAGCAGATTCTTCATCTGCCGCTCGCGCAGTTGCAGGATGCCGGCGTCGTCGGTCTCGCCTTCGGCGCCGTAGTTGCAGGAGCTGTCGTGGTCGGAGCCGTCGCGGTTGTCCTCGCCATTGGCGTCGTTGTGCTTGCCGTTGTAGCTGACCAGGTCGTGCAGGGTGAAGCCGTCGTGCGCGGTGATGAAGTTCACCGAGGCCCACGGCCGGCGCCCGCGCCGATCGAACAGGTCGGCCGAGCCGGTGAAGCGCGTGGCGAATTCGGCCAGCTTGCCTTCGTCGCCCTTCCAGAACGCGCGGGCGTTGTCGCGGAACTTGTCGTTCCATTCCGACCAGCCGGGCGGGAAGTGGCCGACCTGGTAGCCGCCCGGGCCGCAGTCCCATGGCTCGGCGATCAGCTTGACCTGCGACAGCAGCGGATCCTGGTTGCAGGCGTCGAGGAAACCGCCGCGCTGGTCGAAGCCGGTGGGTTCGCGGCCGAGGATGGTGGCCAGATCGAAACGGAAGCCGTCCACGTGCATCTCGCCGGCCCAGTAGCGCAGCGAGTCGTTGACGAACTGGATCACCCGCGAGTTGCTCAGGTTGAGCGTGTTGCCGGTGCCGGTGTCGTTGATGTAGTAGCGCTTGTCCTCTGCCAGCCGGTAGTAGCTGGCGTTGTCGATGCCGCGGAAGGAGAGGGTGGGGCCCAGTTCGCTGCCTTCTGCGGTGTGGTTGTAGACCACGTCGAGGATCACCTCCAGGCCCTGACGGTGCAGCGCCTTGACCATGTCGCGGAACTCGTCGCGGTGGCCGCTGGCCAGGTAGCGCGACTTGATCGCGAAGAAGCCCAGCGTGTTGTAGCCCCAGTAGTTGCGCAGGTCCTTGTCGAGCAGGTGTTGGTCGTCGAGGTAAGCGTGGACCGGCAGCAGTTCCACCGCGCTGACGCCCAGTTCCTTGATGTAGCGCAGCACCGGCTCCTGGGCCAGCCCGGCGCAGGTGCCGCGCAGCTCGTCCGGCACCTGCGGGTGGCGCATGGTGTAGCCGCGCACGTGGGTCTCGTAGACCAGGGTCTCGCTCCACGGCGTCATCAGGCGCTGGTCGTCCTCCCAGTCATAGGTGTCCTCGACCACCACGCACTTGGGCATGAACGGCGCACTGTCGCGCTCGTCGAAACTGAGGTCGCCGTCCGGGTGGCCGACCGTGTAGCCGTACAGTTCGTCGGCCCAGATCAGGTCGCCCTCGAGTTCGCGCGCGTACGGGTCCAGCAACAGTTTGTTGGGATTGAAGCGGTGGCCTTCGCTGGGTGCATAGGGGCCGTACACGCGATAGCCATAGCGCTGGCCGGGCTTCACGTCGGGCAGATAGCCGTGCCAGATTTCGTTGGTGTATTCGGGCAGGTCCAGGCGCGTTTCGGTGCCGGCCTCGTCGAACAGGCACAGTTCCACGCGCGTGGCGTGCGCCGAGAACAGCGCGAAGTTGGTGCCCTGGCCGTCGAAGACGGCGCCGCGCGGAAAGGGACGCCCCTCGCGGATGCGCGAAGGGGTGGCATAGGCGGCACTGGTCGGGTGGCGCATCGGCAGGCTCTCGGCCGGCACGCCGGCAGTAGGGGAGGGAGAGCGGAAGCATTGACGCGGAGGCCGTGCAGGACGCGTTACGGGGTGCCGAGGATGGCGTGAGGATGCGGGTATTGCCGCGAATGCAGCGACCCACGCAGCGACGCCGTGGCGCCGCTGCGTGGGCGGATTTCGCGAAACCGTCGCGGCCCGGTCCAGTGGGCCGCGGGCGCGACCTGGCCTGACCTGCTCAGCGCGGCAGGTCGAACAGCAGGAACTCGCTGTCCTGGGCATCGGCGAACTGCAGGGTGGCCTCGTCGACCGCCTGGACCGCGTCGCCGGCCTGCAGGGTCTGGCCGTTGACGCTCAGCGTGCCGCGCACCACCTGCACGTAGGCGCCGCGCCCGGCTGCCAGCGGGTAGTCCAGGCGCGCGTCGCCGTCGAGGATCGAGGCGTAGATGCGCGCATCCTGGTGGATGCGCACCGCGCCGTCCTCGCCCTGCGGGGCGGCGATCAGGCGCAGCTGGCCGCGCTTGCTGTCCGGGGCGAAGTGCTTCTCCTCGTAGCCCGGATCGATCCCGGCGCGCTCGGGCATCACCCAGATCTGCAGGAAGTGCACCGGCTCACTGGCGGAGTGGTTGAACTCGCTGTGGGTGACGCCGGAGCCGGCGCTCATGCGCTGCACGTCGCCGTAACGCAGCACCGAACCGTTGCCCATGCTGTCCTTGTGCTCCAGCGCGCCCTCGACCACGTAGGACAGGATCTCCATGTCGCGATGGGCGTGGGTGCCGAAGCCCTGGCCGGGCTGCACGCGGTCCTCGTTGATCACCCGCAGCGGCCCGAAGCCCATGTGGCGTGGGTCGTGGTAGTGGCCGAAGGAGAAGGTGTGGCGCGAGGACAGCCAGCCGTGTTCGGCGCGGCCACGGGTGTTGGCGGGGCGGATCTGCAGCATGGGAGGCTCCTTGGTGGCGTTGATGTGCAAGTGGATCGAAAGCGCCGGGCGGGTTGATTTCGCGTGCGCTTCGGCTTGGAAACAAGTATCGGTGCTGTCGCCGGGTTTGAAAAACGGATAGATTCGGCATCCATCATCGAAAAATTCGAATGCTCAAGCTCAGCCTCGATGCCCTGCAGATCCTCGACGCCATCGACCGTCGCGGCTCGTTCTCGGCCGCCGGCAAGGCCTTGCACAAGGTGCCGTCGACCATCTCCTACACGGTCGCCAAGCTCGAGGAGGACCTGGGCGTGCAACTGTTCGAGCGGATCGGGCCGAAGGCGGTGCCGACCGCCGCGGGGGCCGAACTGCTGCGCGAAGGCCGTCACCTGCTGCGCGCCGCTGGCGACCTGGAACTGCGCGTGCGCCGCGTGGCCTCCGGCTGGGAGACCGAGTTCGCGCTTGGCCTGGATGCGGTGTTCGCGCCGGAATGCCTGGCGCAGGACATGGCGGCGTTCTATGCGGTTGCCGACCAGACCCGGCTGCGGGTGGTGCAGGAATCGCTGTCCGGCACCTGGGAGGCGCTGCTGGACCGGCGGGTGGATCTGCTGGTCGGGGCGGCCGGCGAAGGGCCCAGCGGCGGCGGCTACGTGACCGAGCCGCTGGGCACGCTGCCGTTCGTGTTTGCGGTCGCGCCCAATCACCCGCTGGCGCAGGCGCCGGAACCGCTCAGCCGCAGCCAGCTGAGCGCGCATCGCGCGATCGCGGTGGCGGATTCGGCACGGCGTTTGCTGCCGCGCACGGTCGGGCTGCTGTTCGGCCAGGACGCGCTGACCGTGCCGGACATGCGCAGCAAGTACCGGCTGCAACTGGCCGGGCTCGGCTTCGGCTTCCTGCCCGAGCCCTATGCGCGCGCCGCGCTGGCGCGCGGCACGCTGGTGCGCAAGACGGTGGAGGAACCGAAGCCGGACGAGGTGTTCCAGCTGGCCTGGCGCAGCGGCGAGGAGGGCGCGGCGCTGGCCTGGTGGCGCGCGCGCATGCGCCAGCCGGGCGTGTTCGCGGCATGGCTGGAGCAGATGGCGGCGCGGCTGGACGAGGGCGGGTGATGGCGTGCGGGGCAACGGCAAAGCGTTCTCCGCGGCGGCGATGGATGGGTCTGTTCCGCCGGTGATGCCGTGATGCCTGCGCGCGCGGTGGGCGACGGGAGGATAATGCGCGGCATCTTCTTCTTTCCACCCGCCACGCCATGCAGGACCTGATTGCGCGCTATGGACTCGGGCTGGTGTTCGTCAACGTCCTGGCCTTGTCGCTGGGCCTGCCGGTGCCGGCGCTGCCCACGTTGATCCTGGTCGGGGCGACCTATGCGCTGCTCGATGGCGCGGCGATGTGGAGTGCGTTGCTGGGCGCCTTGTCGGTGTCGATCGCGGCGAGCCTGCTCGGCGATCTGCTGTGGTTCGGCGCCGGCCGCCGTTACGGCAATCGCACGCTGCAGTCGCTGTGTCGGCTGTCGCTGTCGCGCGACACCTGCATGAAGCGCACCGAGCGCTTCTATGCGCGCTGGGGTGTGCGCGTGCTGGCGGTGGCCAAGTTCGTGCCCGGCCTGTCGATGGTGTCGGTGCCGATGGCCGGCGCGATGCGCGTGCGCCCCGTAGCCTTCCTGCGCTACGACGCGCTGGGCGCGGCCTTGTGGGCGGGCGTCGGGTTGTTGCTGGGCCTGTGCTTCGCCGACCAGGTGCAGGACTTGCTGGACTGGCTGAGCCTGCTCGGCAGGCGCGCGGCGCTGCTGCTGGTCGGCCTGCTGGCGCTGTACGTCGGCTACCGCGCCTGGCGTCGGCATACGCTGCGCAAGGCGATGGAGATGCAGCGCATCGACGTCGACGAACTGCACGCGCTGTTGCAGGGCGAGGCGCCGCCGCTGCTGCTGGACATTCGGGCGCCGGGCTACCGCACGCTGGAGCCGTTCGCCATTCCCGGTGCGCTGGAAGTGGACGATCGCCAGGTCGATGCGCTCGTCGCGCGCTTGCCGCGCAATCGCAGGATCGTCATCTATTGCGCCTGCCCCAGCGAAGTGTCGGCCGCGATACTGGCCAAGCGCCTGCGCCAGCATGACTTCGAGGACGTGCTGCCGCTGCGCGGTGGCCTGGATGCATGGCGTGCGGCGGGCCATCCGCTGGTCGCGCTGGACGCTGCGGCTGCCGTGGCGCCGCCGCCGAAGGGCGACACGATCGCGGCGTGAGTCGGTGTGGCGGAGGCGTCATGCCTGTCGATGGCGCCTGCGATGCACAGCCGTGCGTGCGCGCCGGCTGATGCAGGCAGGTGCGTTGTCCGCAGGCGCGTGCGGGCGGCTGTGTGAGGTGGACAAGTTGTGCGGTCATGCGCTTGATCCTCTTGCCTGTGCCGTCTGTGCCTCGCTGATGCGGCGACCTGCTGCAATGGGCGAGGTTCACGTCGTGACGTTCACTTGCCGTTCCTTGCCTTGCGGTTGGATGCGCAGATGATGAATCGACAGAACGAATCGACAGCACGACCGGCGCGGCCAGCGTGTGTCTGCGGCGACGACCTCGCAGGGCGTGCGCCGAAGCGACTCCTCATCCTCACCCTCATCCTTGGAGACAGCCATGCACATCGATCTATCCGGTAAAACCGCCCTCGTCACCGGCTCCACCGCCGGCATCGGTTTCGGCATCGCCAAGGGCCTGGCCGCGGCGGGCGCCGAGGTCTCGCTGAACGGCCGCGACCAGGCCCGCACCGAGGCCGCTGTGGCTACCCTCAAGCGCGACCTCGCCAATGCCCGCGTGCGGGCCGTAGTGGGCGACGTGGCGACCGCGGCCGGCTGCGAGTCGATCGTCGCGGCGCTTCCCGCCGTCGACATCCTGGTCAACAACGCCGGCATCTTCGGCATGCAGGATTTCTTCGACACGCCCGACGCGGAATGGGAGCGCTTCCTGGCGGTGAACGTGCTGTCCGGTGTGCGGCTTTCCCGCGCGTATCTGCCGGCGATGGCGGACAAGGGATGGGGGCGTGTGCTCTTCGTCTCGTCCGAGTCCGGGCTCAACATCCCGGTCGAGATGATTCACTACGGCGTGACCAAGACCGCCGATCTCGCCCTGTCGCGCGGGCTGGCCAAGCGCATGGCCGGCACCGGCGTCACTGTGAATGCCATCCTGCCCGGGCCGACGCTGACGGAAGGCGTCGCCGCCATGCTGTCCGACCAGGTGAAACAGTCCGGCAAACCTCTGGACGAGGTAGCTGCCGACTTCGTCAAGGCGCATCGCGCCAGCTCGATCATCCGCCGCGCCGCGACGGTGGAAGAGGTCGCCAATCTCTGCGTGTACGTCGCCTCGCCGCAAGCGTCCGCGACCACCGGTGCGGCGCTGCGCGTCGATGGCGGCGTGGTGGATACCATCGCCTGAGCCGGGCAGGGGTCTCTGCATTCGCGTACGCGAGGCCGAGGCGGCGCGCGCCGCCGCCGCCTCGCAATGTCTGGCGGATCGCCGGCGCTGGAGTTGAAGTGCCGATGCGCGAGGCGGTGCCGTGATCGGCACATCTTCCGTGTGCATGCGTCACTCGTCGTTGCGCGCGTCGTGCAATCGGAATCACGCAGGCAAAAAAAACGACAAGCGCTGGCTTGTCGTTTTTGATCTGACTGGTGCGCCCGGAGAGATTCGAACTCCCGACCGCCTGGTTCGTAGCCAGGTACTCTATCCAACTGAGCTACGGGCGCGTTGTCAGGCGCGGGATTATTCACGAGTTGCGGCGATTCGTCTACACCTGCGTGTCGACGGCATGACGAATCGCGAACGAGTGCGCTCCCGGAGCGGTCTCGATGCGATCGCCTTGCCGCGGCAGGGCAAAAAAAACGACAAGCGGTGGCTTGTCGTTTTTCATCTGACTGGTGCGCCCGGAGAGATTCGAACTCCCGACCGCCTGGTTCGTAGCCAGGTACTCTATCCAACTGAGCTACGGGCGCGTCGTCAGGAGCGGAATTATGCGGGAGTCGATCGGGCCCGTCAATGCTCTTTCCGAAAAATTTCACCGATCCCCGGCCAGCAACGCCGCGGCCACCGCCGCAGGCCGCTTCATCCAGGCGAAATGGTCGGCGGCCACGCCCAGTTGCGTGGCGTCCAGGCAGCGGATCTGCGGCGCCGGCGTGGCCAGCTTGTCCAGCTGGCCGCGCAGCGAACTCTCCGGCGCCAGCCAGTCGTCCTGCAGCACCACGCCACGCGCCGGCAGCGTCAGATGCGCCAGTTGCGCCTCCAGGTCGATCGCCAGGCCGGCCGCGGCGTAGCGGCCGCTCCGGCCGACGCGCGCCCAATCGGCGATCAGGCCGCGCGCTTCGGTGCCGCCGAAGCCCAGGCGGCGACCATGCAGCACGCCCTGCCGCTGCGCCAGCCATGGCAGCAGACGGTACGCCAACGGCAGCAGATAGCCGCGCGGCGCGGGAAAACGGCGCCAGTACGGCGTGCCGCTGGCGACCAGCCACAGCGCGGCGAAGGCCTGTGGTTGCAGGCTGGCGTGGCAGCAGGCGAGCTGTCCGCCGAGGCTGTGGCCGCCGACGAGCAGCGGCGCTGCGATCCCAAGCCCGGCGATCGCCGCCTGGCTGGCGGGCAGGTCCAGTTGCAGCAGGGCGCGATAGCCCCAGTCGCACTGCCGCGACGGCCGCAGCGTGCTGCTGCCGTTGCCGCGCCATTCGTGCAGGAGCACCGCGACGCCGTGCGCGGCCAGCGCTTCGGCGAACGGCAGGTAGTGGCGCGCGGCCACGCCCAGCGCCGGC
>NZ_AQOK01000078.1:0-4264 GCF_000364645.1 Xanthomonas sp. SHU 308
AACGACACCACGATCAAGGGTGCGCAGGCGATCGGCGATACCGTGCTGGCCAAGGTCGGTGGCGACCTGCTGATCCAGAGCGAGCAGGACACCAACGACTACAAGAGCAAGCAGCAGCAGGCCGGTGTCACCCTGGTATACGGCTTCAGCGGTAGCAGCGCCAGCTACAGCCAGCAGAAGACCGACAGCAGCTACACCAGCGTCAAGGAGCAGAGCGGCATCCAGGCAGGCAACGGTGGCTTCGACGTGACCGTTGGCGGCAATACCCACCTGATTGGCGGCGCCATTGCCAGCACGGCCGATGCAGCATTGAACCGTCTGTCTACCAATAGCCTGACGGTCGAGGACTTGCAGAACAAGGCCGAGTACAAGGCTGGCGGATTTGGTGTTGGCACGGGCGACTGGAAATCCGTGGCGGCCGGTGCGGCCTTGAGCCTGGCTGGCAATCAGAATGGTAGCAGCGGCAGTACGACCAAGAGCGACATTGCCGCGGGCAGTGTCGAGGTGCGCAATGGCGAATCGGCCGCTCTGGCCGGTTTGGATCGAAGCGCTACGGAACTGCAGCAGAGCGGGCTGAAGCAGATATTCGACGAGAAGAAGGTTGCGGAACAGCAGGAACTTGCCCAAGTCGCCGGTGAGGTGGCGTTTAGGTCGGCTAAGGAGCTCATTTCCTACAAGAGGGAGCAAGCGGCTGCAGATGCAGAACAAGCTATGGCCGATCTGGAAGCGGCCAAGGGCGATCCGGATGCGACGGCAGCCGCGAAGGCACGGCTGAACGCGGCCAACGACCAGCTTGCGAAGTGGAACGACGCGGGAGCGGCAAAGCAGATCACGCAAGTGACGGCTGGCGCATTGGCTGCTGCAGTCTCGGGCGGCAACGTTCTGAGCGCGGCCGGTGGCGTGTTGATGAACGAGACGTTGTTGCCGAAGTTCGCTGACGCACTGCAGAAGGGCGGGATACAGCCGGGAAGTGGTGCCGAGGCCACATTGATGAGTGGCCTCGGAGCCCTGCTCGGCGCCGCAGGCGGTCTCTTGGGCGGCGATGCGCAGGCAGGCGCAGCGTCGGGTAATGCCGTTCAGACCTATGGCTACTACGACTATCGCGAAGGACGTTCGCAGCGACAGGCGATGGCTGCCGAGGCGCTGAAGAATGTCGGCATCACCGATCCCAATGAAGTCGCCGGTGTCAATGCACTTCTCGACAACTGCGTGAAGCTTGGCTGCGATCCGGACAAGCTAGTGGTCCTGCTAAAGGCACCGGATGCAGCGTCGACTTTGCAGAAGCTCGCGAAATCCGAGACCGTCGCCTTCCAGATCTACGGTAAGGGTTTCAATGATCTGGACGAAGAGCAGCGCAAGGACGTCATCAACCATCTATCACCGGGGAAGGTCACGGTTGGAACCGGGACGGTTACGGATAGGGAAATGGAGGTTGTTAACACCGATGCGGCGTCTCCGCGCACGGATTCCCCTGCGGGGTCAGATGGCGCAGGGGCGTCCCAACAAGCGCAAGATGATGAAAAGAGTTTCAGATTGAAGGGCGTGATTTACGTTTCAAATCTTGCGATTGTTGGCGGCAAGGAAGCAGAGAAAATCAAGAATTGGTTAGGCGAAGATAATGCAGAGACTGCTGCACTGATGTTGATGGCGGCGGCAGGTGGGCCAGTGAAGACGCTGGGGAGCGCAATTTGGGCGCAAACCCCGATGGCGGCGTATCTGGAAGAAAAGAAAGAGCAGTATCTGGTCAGCCCGCTGTCAACCTTGGTCGGCGCCAACGCATTTGGTGCTGAGACCGATAGCGATCAGCAAGCCGTGCATCCCGCGAGCCATGCAACTAGCTCGATGCTTGTTGATACACTGCTGTCGTCGCTTGGTGTGCTGGGTACTAAAGCTGGTGCGATCGGTATTATTAAGAGTACCGATGGATTCTCGGGGGCAGTGAAAGATGCTGAGGAACATATATCTCTCCCCGGCACGCAAGAGGTAACTGCTGCAGTCACCCAGGATGGCCCGGAAATTATTAAAAGGAGTGTAGATCCGAAAATTTTGATTGGAAGGCAGGGTTGAGATGAGATTTCAGGATCACAAGTGAAGCGCTTGACAAAAGATATGAAAGCTAATGGCTATGATGTTAATAATCCCATTGACGTGGCTAATGTTGACGGAAAGTTGATTATTATTGATGGGCATCACCGCGCACTTGCCGCTCCAAGAGCTGGTATTAAAGAAGTGCCGGTTAACGTGCATGGCGTGACTAGAGAGCAGGCGGATCAACTTATGCGAGAAGCTGCAGAAGCTCGGGAAGGGCGCTAGACATGAGCTTAGATAATATAAATTGCGTCCTTCTATTTGTTAATCTTCAATCTCGCCTAATGAGTGAATTTTCCGAACTATATCCTGGAGTTAAGGATTGGCAGTGGCTTTCCGACTTCCCTAGAAGCGGAAAGCTAATCATTGATTGCGATCAATGGAAATTTACGAAACATGGCTCAGGTTTGCGGTTTAAGAGGATGGCTCGCGAGCCAAACTGGGTTGTAGACATTCATAAATTCATTGACAAGCCAAAAACAGTTGATAGTTGGCGGCTACTTCAATTTTATGAGTCTTGCGGAAAAGTTGTGGAGGAGGCCAAAATTGTTTCGGAATTAAACGAATTCTGCTCAAAAGGAATTTTTATTTCCAGTGGTCCTGGGCAATATACTTTAGTGTAGGTCTAAGCAAGCCTCCCACATCGACGACAAGTATCAGTATATGACCCAAGGGAGATTTGAATGACATAGCTGAACTTTTGCGAGGCGAGTCGTTAAGCGCGAGCGAACCGGTCGCGAGGTGTTCTTTCCACAGATGGGTCAGGTGATCCTTATGGCTTTATAGGGAGATAGTATTGAAAAATTTCGAATACGTAAATGGAGCTGTAGGACCGCTAAAATCAGGTATGACTAGGGAAGAAGTGAGAGCGGCACTCGGCATGCATGGCGAGTTTCGGAAAACCGTGTTTTCGGAAAATACGACGGATAATTTTCCTTCATCAGCGGCCCATGTTTTTTATGATTTAAGTGACATAATAAAGGGTGTCGAAATTTTTAACGCTGCTTCTTTTGTCGTTCTTGGAAGCGATATATTGTGCATGAAAGCTAGTGAGGCCATCGCATTTTTCAATGCTAATCAATTAAAAGTTGAGTTAATGGATTCTGGTTTTAATGTTGAGAAAATTAACGCCAGTTTTTATGTGCCGGATATGCTAGAAGATGAGTTGGCAAAGATTCTTTCCGTATATATAGACCTTTAGTATTAGTCATGAGAAATCATGATTTGGCAATTTCATTGGCCCTATTTTCGAGTTGGTCAATGGAAAACTGATACTATCGACCGATTAGAAGAATGCAAATTTCCCTCGCGAGAACGGTTGGCTAAGACACAGGCAACACATCGAATTTCCGATGTAAAAATCGTAACCTTCTATTATTAGCACAATAAGCGAACTGCCAGTCTGTATAACATGGAATTTATTGCTCTTCAGTGCAATCCTGAGTCTCGGTAAGGATATATGCATATAAAATTGCAAGGCCGCGACGACTCAATAGAAGTTCTGGGAATTTATTGGGTCAAAGGGAAAAAATATTATTGGATCATACCATGCGAAGGGTATCAAGGTTTTTCGGCCGTAAGCGAGGATGAGTGCAGAGTAACCGACTCATTCATGCCTCGTGACATGGTTGTTTATGAATACGATGATGGTAGTGAATCAATTCTACATTGGGCAGCACATGATCTATTAGAAGATTTGGTTGAGCATGATGCTCGAGCAATGACAGAATTTCTTAGAAGAAAACAAAATTTGGAGGGTGAAGATTAAATGGACGCAGTCTTCTCAAAACCCTGTAGTGGCAATGATAGAGCCCATTATGCGCCAACTTCTGGGGCAATAAGTCATAAGTAGAAACGGGATCAGGTTGACTTCCTAAATGGAACTGACCAATTACTCGATCCAAGCCAAGACCATGCGCTTGGCAGTCATTAGGCCGGCATACCGTCCGCGCAAAAAATTTGGACTAGCGCATATTTTTTGGTTGGAATGGGCTCCGAAGAAAACATTGTATTTTTCTATAATAGGATTTTCATACCATTCTTGTAGATTCGACAAATAGTTCGACAAATAGATTTTCCGCGAAAAATAACGGCTAACGGCTAACGGCCTGGGCGGGGTCAAGGCCAACACCAGCGCGCCCGGCCGCCGCTACCTGATCGAGACCGATCCGCGCTT
>NZ_AQOK01000079.1:0-5434 GCF_000364645.1 Xanthomonas sp. SHU 308
TCGCTGGCAATCGGCGGCAGCGCCTCGTCCTCGCGCGGCGGCTGGTGCACCACCAGCGTGCCTGCGACCAGGTCGCCCAGGCGCCGCGAATGGGTGTCGAACAGGCAGGCGATCAGGCCGACGGCGTAGCCGAACGGCAGCATGTCCACGGTGCGCAGCAGGTTGCGGGTGATCGCGGCCATCCAGCCCACCGGCGCGCCGTTGCGCGCCACCACGCGCAGGCCCAGCGCCTGCTTGCCCAGGGTCTGGCCGCGCCAGCCCTCCAGCACGATCGGGTACGCCCAGAACACCAGGAACATCGCCACCAGGTACAGGCCCTGGCCGAGGCCGCCGAGCAGGCCGAGGAACATGCCCATGGCGGTGAGCAGGGCGAAGCGCAGCGCCAGGTCGATCAGCCAGGCCAGCGCGCGCGGCACCGCACCGGCGGCCGGCAGATGCAGCGGCACGCCCTCGGGGGTGATGACTTCGCGGTAGGTATCGAGCATGCCGCTTACCGCCGCCAGGTGGTGCGGCGGATACGGGCACCTGCGATGTGGGGAGGCCGTCCTTCCGTTCGGCCGGCTGCCTGTGGCGGCATGCTGCTCTCGACTGCGTCCTGCTCCGAAGCGGCACTTTAGCCGGCGTGGCGTGAATTGCCCAGCACGCCGGCGGCGCCGATCAACGCACCGTGCCGCCGTCGCGCTGGCGCCCGGAGAACAGCTTGCGCACGCCGGCGACCAGCGCCATCAGGCCGACCAGCAGCAGCTTCCAGGCCTTGGCCAACAACAGGCCCAGCTTGGCGAACAGGCCGGCCTTGGCCGCCAGGCCGCCGCCGATCAGGGTGGCCAGGCCGTAGCTGGCGATCTTGTCGGTGGACGGGTTGTGGTCGGCATAGCGGGCGCCGCTGTCGAACTCGGCCATCGGCAGCAACTGCTGCATGCCCTCGCGCACCTGCGCCAGTTCGCCCATGCCCGAGACCGCATTGAGGCTCAGATAGCCATGCCGGCCGAGCACGCGGATGTCGTAGTTGAGGGTGTGCTCGTGCTCGCCGGCGAACGCCAGCTCGCGCGCCCAGTACAGCTTCTTGCTGCCGGTGTCGTAGCGCGGCGGCACCGCCCAGCCGATCAGGTCGACCTGCTCGTAGCCGGCCTTCTTGCGCTGCGCGTTGGACTCGCGCGTCTCCTCCTGCATGTCCTTGAGCATGGCCTGGTAGTCGATCTTGCTGGCGTCCTCGTCGGACACGTAGCCGTCGTCGGAATAGGTGACGACCACCGCCCAACTGCCCTTCTCGTCGAGCGCGGGCTGGCGCGGCACGATCAGGCCCAGCACGTCGTCGTCGGGCGGGTTGCCCCAGTAGCTTTCCAGCACCCTGCGCGCGTCGGCCTTGTCCAGAAAGCGGAACGCCGGGCCGAGGTCGAAATGCACCTTGGCCTGCGGCAGTTCGATATGCCCGTCGCGGAAATGCAGCGTGCCGACGAACTGCTCGGCGGTCATGTCCGGGCCGTTGTCCTGGGCCAGGGCCGGGCCGGCGGTGGCGCACAGCGCGCAGAAAAAAACGGCCAGCAGGCCGCGCAGCGAGATCTTGATCATCGGCGATTCCATTCGTTCGGTGGCGTCCCCACGCCAGAGGCGCCTAGTGTCGCGCAAGCGCGCGGCGCACGCCAGCCGCGGCGCAGGTGCCGCAACCACCGCAGTGGCCTCAGCCGTTGCCGGTGAGGTAACGGTCCTTCAGCCGCACGTAGTGCTGCGCCGAGTAGTGCAGGCTCTCGATCTCCTTGTCGCTGAGCATGCGCGCCTTGCGCGCGGGATTGCCCAGCCACAGCTCGCCCTCGCCGACGGTCTTGCCCGGGCCGACCACCGCACCGGCACCGACGAAGCCGTATTTCTTCACCGTGGCGCCGTCGAGGATGCAGGCGCCCATGCCGATCAGGCACAGGTCCTCGATGGTGCAGGCATGGATGATGGTGCCGTGGCCCACGGTCACGTCCGCGCCGATCAGGGTCGGGTAGCCGGCCGCGTTGAACGGGCTGTGGTGGCTGACGTGGATGATGGTGCCGTCCTGGATGTTGCTGCGCGCGCCGATGCGCACGTAGTTGACGTCGCCGCGGATCACCGTGCCCGGCCATACCGACACGTCGTCCTCCAGCACCACGTCGCCGATCACGGTGCAGGCCGGGTCGACATAGACGCGCGCGCCCAGCTGCGGAGTCGTGTCGAGGTAGGGGCGGATCGGGGACATGCTGCTCTCCGGCGGTGGGCGGCCGGCGGCCACGCGGGCGCCGATGATAGCGCGGCGCCTGGCGCCGGCTGCCGCCCGTGGAGCGCCCGAGCGGCTGGGCGAAGCACGCGGTTGTGCGATAAGCGCACCGCTAATCGATATTCGCACTTGAATGGTGCAGTGCGATAAAACTAGCGTTGCCGCTGTCCCGGCGTCTGGCAGCGCGCGACGCGTGCCCGCTGGCGGCCGCGGCGCTGCCCGCCGCCGGTGCGGTCCCGATTCTGTTGGAGATGGTGCATGTCCTGTGCGTTTTCCCGCGGCCTGGCCCTGCTCGCGGCCCTGCTTCCCGGTGCCGTGTGCGCCTACCAGGCCGAGCCGCCGCCGCCGGAGCGCAGCGTGCTCACCGTGGACCGCTACGCCGACGACGATGCCCCGGGCTCCTTGCGCTGGGCGATCGCCACCGCCAACCAGGCCCCCGGCCGCTACCGCATCGAGATCGCCGCGGTGGGCGCGCCGCCGTACGTGATCCGCCCGCGCGCACCGCTGCCGGCGCTGCAGGGGCCGCTGCAGGTGGTGGGCCTGGCGCGGGCGCACGACGGCCAGTACATCGCCATCGACGGTGCCGGCTACATCCACGGCAAGGGCACCGCCGCCTGCCCGGGCGCCGAGAAGGGCCAGTTCGGCACCAACGTGCGCAGCACCACGCTGCCGGGCCTGGTGCTGCGCGACACCCAGGGCGTGGAACTGAGCGGCCTGGAGATCCGCAACTTCTGCATCGGCGTGCTGCTCAACCGCGCCAGCGACAATGTGTTGCGCGACAACCGCATCGTCGCCAACCACGGCGGGGCCGGGGTGATGCTGACCGGCGACGACGGCAACGGCCAGTCCACCGCCACCACCACGGTGCGCAACCGCATCGAGCACAACACCTTCCTCGACAACGGCGACGGCCTGGAACTGACCCGCGGCGCGGCCTGGAACCTGGTGGCCGACAACGTGTTCCGCTCCACCGACGCCAACCCCGAGCCCTCGCAGGGCATCGAGATCCTGTGGGGCAACGACAACACCGTGCTGCGCAACCGCTTCGAGCGCTATTCGGACGGGCTGCAGATCAACTGGGGCAACCGCAACACCATCGCCGACAACGACTTCGCCGGCAATTCGATCGGGGTCAGCGTCACTGGCCGCGACAATCTGATCGAGGGCAACCGCCTGACCGGCAACGGCATCGGCATCGCGGTACGCCCGCAGCCGCGCAGCGAGCCCAACCGGTTCAGCGCCAACCTGCTGTCCGGCAACGGCCTGAAGATCGAACGCTGCTTCGCCGGCGGTGCCTGCGCCCCGGGCCAGCCGCGCGGTGCCATCGTGTTCGGCGTGCCGGGCCTGGAGCATGCGCCCTTCGTCGGCTCGCGCGGCATCGGCGTCGATCCGGACCCGCGCAAGCGCGCGGCGATCTGCGGCGCTGCTGCGCCCGACGGTTGCCAACCGCCGCCGAACTTCGGCCAGGCCGCCCCGCAGTTGCGCGCGATCGAACGCGGCGCCGGCGTGCCGCAGGTGCAGGGCAGCTTCGTCGGCCGCCCCGGCCATCTGTACACGGTGGAACTGTTCGGCAACCGCCGCCGCGGCGACGACGAGGCCGAACGCTATCTGGGCCGCGTCGAGGCGCAAGTGGATGCACAGGGACAGGGCCGCTTCGCGCTGCCGCTGGACGGCGATGGCGCGGTGCTGGCCACGCTCACCGCCACCGTCACCAGCGACGATGGCGCGACCTCGCCGCTGAGCGCGCCGCTGGCGGTGGCGCCGTGAGCCGCCTACCGTCGCTACCGGCCTGGTCGCTGCTGGCTGTGGTCATCGCCTTCGACCCGGCAGTCGCCGCCGCGCAGGACGCCGCCGACTTGGCGCACAGCACCTTGACCGGCGACTGGGACGGCACGCGCAGCGACTGGCTGCAGCGCGGCGTCAACGTGCGCGGCGACTACGTCGGCGAAGCCATGGGTCTGGTCGACGGCGGTCGCGGCGAGCGCGGCGCGCGCTATGCGCAGCAGGTGCGGCTGGGCGTGGACCTGGACCTGGCGAAACTGGCCGGCTGGGGCGGCGGCGCGCTGCACGTGACCGTCAACGACCGCCGCGGCCGCAGCACCTCGGCCGACCTGCTCGGCAACCGCTTCCCGATCCAGGAAGCCTACGGCGGCCAGTTCACCCGGCTCACCGAACTGAGCTACGACCGCCGCTTCAACGACGGACGCAGCTACGTCAAGGCCGGCTTCTACGCGATGGGCAACCAGTTCGGCGCGCACACGCTGCTGACCAACTTCGTCAACGCCGCGTTTTGCGCGCATCCGCTGGCGATGTCCGGCAACAGCGGCTGGTACAACTATCCGAACGCACGCTGGGGCGCGGAAGTGGCACAGCAACTGACGCCGGCGGCGAACCTGCGGGTCGGCTGGTTCCAGGTCAACCCCAGCACCAACAACAACGTGCACACCGCCTTCGACCTGACCGCGCGCGGCACCACCGGCTCGCTGTTCCCCGTCGAACTCACCTGGACGCCGGGCGCCGGCGGCAACTACCCGGGCACCTACAAGTTCGGCGGCTACTACGACTCCTCGCGCGTGCCGCGCAAGGGCCTGGACCCGCGCGCCACCACCGGCCGCGACGGCGCCTACCTGCTGGTGGAACAGAAGCTGTATTCGCCCGGCGGCGAGCGCGGCCGCGGCCTCACCGGCTTCGCCCAGTACATGGTGTCCGACCGTGCCACCGCGCAGATCACCCGTTGGTACGCCGTGGGCGGCGTGTACCAGGGCATCGGCCGGCGCAGCCAGGACCGCATCGCGCTGGGCTACGTCGGCGCCGACATCAACCACCGCCTGCTCGACGCGCGGCGCGCGGCGCTGCGCGATGCCGGCGTGCCACCGGAGGCGCCGGTGTTCGCGCTCGACACCGCCGAGGAACTCTACGAACTGTCCTACAGCGCGCAGCTGACCCCTTGGCTGATGCTGCGGCCGGACGTGCAGTACATCGTCAACCCCGGCACCTTCGCCTATGCGCGTACCGACAACGCGCTGGCGGTGGGGCTGCAGGTCAAGCTCACCTTCTGAGCGCGCGCTGCGCGCCTCCTGCCCAGGCCGATCCCGATGCCCTTGTTGCCACAACGACTGACCTTCCTGTGCTGCGCCGGCCTGCTGCTGGCCTCGCCGCTGCAGGCCGCACCTGCGGCGCCTCCGGCAGCGGCGCCCG
>NZ_AQOK01000080.1:0-2231 GCF_000364645.1 Xanthomonas sp. SHU 308
TGGCGCCGTCGGCCACCGGCGGCGTCGGCGCGCTCACGCCGCGCCCACAAAGCGGAATGGCCGCTGCGCGGCGGGGCCGACGCTATACGGCCGCTTCACGGCGGCGCTCCTTAAATGACGCGCACCCCACCGCTCCTGGTGCGGGCCGAACCGAGGAGTCTGACGCATGGGCATCATCATCTGGTTGATCGTCGGCGGCATCGTGGGCTGGCTGGCCAGCATCATCATGCGCCGTGACGCACAGCAGGGCATCATCCTGAACATCGTGGTCGGCATCGTCGGCGCGCTGATCGCCGGCTGGCTGTTCGGCGGCGGCATCAACCAGGCCATCACCCTGTGGACGTTCCTGTACTCGTTGATCGGCGCCATCATCCTGCTGGCGATCGTCAACCTGTTCACCCGCGGCCGCGCGCGCTGACACAGCGCCCTCGCCGCTTGCGCAAACGCCCGGTTCGCCGGGCGTTTTGCATTTGCGGCCCCGCTCACGACGCAGCGCGGTCGGCCGGATGGCGCACGCCGTCCTCGACCGGCACCGCGATGGCCAGCGCATACGGGTCCACGCCCTCCAGGCAGCCGACGTTGTAGCCGTACAGGCTGGGATCGGAGCGGCGCCGATGATGCGTGTAGATCCCGCAGGTGCCGCAGAAATAATGCTGCGCGGTATGCGTGTGGAACTGGTACAGGCGCAGCGCCTGCTCGCCCTGGCGGACGTGCAGGGCCGCCAGCGGCACCGAGGCGACGATGGCGCCGCGGCGCCGGCACAGCGAGCAGTTGCAGCGGCGCGGGTCGACGATGCCCTGCGGCAGCTCCAGGTCGATCTGCACCGCACCGCAGTGGCAGCTGAGCCGGTGCAGCGGCGCGATCGCGGTGTCGCCGACCTTGTCGATGCAGCGGCGCACGTGGCGCTCGCTCATGCCGCCGGCTCCAGCTCGACCCAGGCCGGCGCGTGATCGCTGGGGCGGTCCCAGCTGCGCGGCTCGCGGTCGATGCCGGCACCGCGAGTGCGCGCCTTCAGCGCCTCGGACACCAGGGTCAGGTCGATGCGCAGCCCCAGGTCGCGGCGGAAGCCGGCCTGGCGGTAGTCCCACCAGCTGAAGATGCCACCGTCGGCATGGTGCAGGCGGAAGCCGTCGTGCAGGCCCAGGCCGAGCAGCTTGTGCAGGGCGCCGCGCTCGGCGGTGGAGGTGAGGATGTGGTTGTCGCTCCACACCAGCGGATCATGCACATCGCGCGCATCCGGGGCGATGTTGAAGTCGCCCAGCACCACCAGCCGCGGATGCCGCTGCAGCTCGTCGGCCAGCCAGGCGTGCACCGCCTCCAGCCAGCGCAGCTTGTAGGCGTACTTGTCGGTGCCCACGTCCTGGCCGTTGACCACGTACAGATTGACGATGCGCAGGTCGCCGATGGTGGCGGCGATGGCGCGCTTCTGCTCGTCCTCCAGGCCCGGCACGCCGATCTGCACGTCGCCGATCGGCAGGCGCGAGAGGATCGCCACGCCGTTGTAGGTCTTCTGCCCGGCGAACACGCTGCGGTAGCCGGCCTCGGCCAGCGCCGTGTCGGGAAACTTGTGGTCCTCCAGCTTGGTCTCCTGGATCCCGACCACGTCCGGCGCGAACGCGGCCAGCCACTGTTGCAGGTGCGGCAGGCGCACATTGAGCGAGTTGACGTTCCAGCTGGCGATCTTCAAGGGAAATCCGGGACGGGGAAGCCGGCCGCTATTCTGACCGCAGCCGCCGCGGCGGCCAAACCGCGGGCACCAGGCCGTTCAGCGCCGCGCGCAGCATTGCGCGAACAGCGCCGGCGCCAGGCTCAGCGCCTGCTGACGCTGCGCCTCGTTCAAGCCGTCGAGCAGTTCGTCGGCACCGAGCGCCTGTTCCGGCGGCGGGAACGGCCGCTCCGGCGCCTGCCGCGCGGCCAGTTGCCAGGCCGCGGCGTACGGCGGATCGGCCACCGCCAGCCAGGGCGCGCGCAGCAGTTGCGCCAAGGCGTCGATCGACGTGCGGTCGCCGTGCAGCGCGCGGCCTTCCAGTTGCGTCACCACGTCCTCGGCATCGCGCTCGTCGGCGGCCGACAGCGGAGCGCGTTGCCCTTCCGCGTCGACGCTGCCGGCGCGCGCGACCAACTGCGCCACGCGCTGCGCCAGCAACTGGCGTTGCGCGTCGGCATCGCCGCGCGAGGCCGCACTGCGCAGCAGCGCCTCGATCTGCGCGGCATCGAGCCCGGCGACGCCG
>NZ_AQOK01000081.1:0-8280 GCF_000364645.1 Xanthomonas sp. SHU 308
CGTGGCCGGCGACAGCGCCGGCGGCAGTCTGGCGGCGGTGGCCTGTCAGCAGTTGCGCGGCAGTGCGGTGGCGCTGCGCGCGCAGGCGCTGTTCTATCCGAGTACGGATCTGTCGCCGGCATCGCAGGACTTTGCGGCGCGCCACGAGAACGCGCATGTGCCGCCGCTGACGCTGGCGGTGATGCAGGCGATGTCGGCGCCGTTCGTGGCCGAGTACGACCCCAGCGACAGCCGGCTGTCGCCGCTGCGCGCGGCCGATCTGCGCGGACTGCCACCGGCCTTGATCTACACCGCCGCCTGCGACGTGCTGCGCGACGACGGCCGCCACTACGCCGATGCCCTGCGCACGGCCGGGGTGGCGGTGGAGTACGTCGAACTGCCGGGCATGGTGCACGGCTTCGTCGAAATGGCCGGCGTGCTGCCGGCCGCCGTGCGCGCCATCGAACATGCCGCCGCCTTCCTGAGCGCGCGACTGGCATGACCGGCAACCCCGATTCCCAGGAGAACACCCGCATGAACGATACGCTTTTGCTGCAGCACGATTTTTGGCACGGAGCGCTTTTCACCGGTCAGTGGCAGGCCGCCACCGAGAGCGCGGAGGCGATCGCGCCGGCCAGCGGAGAGCAGCTCGGCCGCGTCGGCCTGGCTGGCCCGGCGCAGGTCGCGGTCTCGGCCGCCGCCGCTGCGCAGGCGCAACGCGGCTGGGCCGCGGCGCCGTATGCGCAACGCGCGCAGGTACTGCGCCAGGCCGCGCAACTGGCCGAGCGGTTCCAGCAGGAGATCGCCGATTGGCTGGTGCGCGAGAGCGGTTCCACCCAAGGCAAGGCCGGCTTCGAAGCGGCCCTGTGCGCCACCGCCCTGCACGAAGCGGCGGCGCTGCCGTCGCGCAGCGCCGGCGAGGTGCTGCCCTCCGCGGCGGGGCGCCTGAGTCTGGCGCGGCGCCGTCCGCTGGGCGTGGTCGGCGTCATCGCGCCGTTCAATTTCCCGCTGTACCTGGCCATGCGCGCGGTGGCGCCGGCGCTGGCGCTGGGCAACGCGGTGGTGCTCAAGCCCGATCCGCGCACCGCGATCTGCGGCGGCGCGGTCATCGCGCGGCTGTTCGAACTGGCCGGCCTGCCGGCCGGCGTGCTGCACGTGCTGCCCGGCGATGGCGGCGCCGGCGCCGCACTGACCGCCGATCCGCACGTGGCGATGATCCAGTTCACCGGTTCCACCGCGGCCGGGCGCAAGGTCGGCGAGGCGGCCAGCCGTCATCTGAAGAAGGTGTCGCTGGAACTGGGCGGCAAGAACTCGCTGATCGTGCTCGACGATGCCGACCTGGATCTGGCGATCGCCAACACCGCCTGGGGCGCGTATCTGCACCAGGGCCAGATCTGCATGTCCGCCGGCCGCGTGCTGGTGCAGCGCGCACTCTACCCGCAGTTCGTCGAGCGGCTGGCGGCCAAGGCCAGGAGCCTGAGCGTCGGCGACCCGGCCAGCGGCGAGGTCGCGCTCGGCCCGTTGATCGATGCGACCCAGCGCGATCACGCCGCGCGCCTGGTCGCGGCCGCGCGCGAGGCCGGTGCCACCGTCGCCGCCGGCGGCGGCTACCGCGACCTGTTCTTCGAGCCCACCGTGCTCAGCGACGTCACCCCCGACAACCCGGCCTTCCGCGAGGAGATCTTCGCTCCGGTGGCGGTGGTGGTGCCGTTCGACACCGATGCCGAGGCCGTGGCCCTGGCCAACGACACCGAGTACGGCCTGTCGATGGCGGTGCTGTCGGCCGATGTGGGCCGCGCGCTGGCGTTGGGCGAGCAGTTGCGCACCGGCCTGCTGCATATCAACGACCAGACCGTCAACGACGAGGTGGTCAATCCGTTCGGCGGCGTCGGCGCCTCCGGCAACGGCAGCAGCATCGGCGGCCCGGCGAACCTGGAAGAGTTCACCCAGTGGCAGTGGTTGACCGTCAAGGGCGCAGCGCCCGCCTATCCGCTTTGAACCCCAGGAGACAGTGCGATGAACGCAGCAACCGATAAACGCGAGATCACCGTGGCGGTCGCGCACGCGCCGCAACAGCCCTTCACCATCGAGCAGGCGCGCATCCGCGCGCCGCAGGACGACGAGGTGCTGGTGCGGGTGGTGGCCACCGGCCTGTGCCACACCGACCTGATCGTGCGCGATCAGTACTACCCGGTGCCGCTGCCGGCGGTTCTCGGCCATGAGGGCGCCGGCGTGGTCGAAGCGCTGGGTCCCAACGTCAAGAGCCTGCAGGTCGGCGACCACGTGGTGCTCACCTATGGCGCCTGCGGCCACTGCAATCCCTGCGATGGCGGGCATGCCGCGTATTGCCAGGAGTTCTTCCCGCGCAACTTCGGCGGTGCCGACGCGCATGGCCATACCGCCATCGAGGATCTGCACGGGCAGCCGCTGCACGACCACTTCTTCGCCCAGTCCTCGTTCGCCACCTATGCGCTGGCGCGCGAGAACAATGCGATCAGGGTGTCGCGCGAGGCGCCGCTGGAACTGCTCGGCCCGCTGGGCTGCGGCATCCAGACCGGAGCCGGCGCGGTGATCAATGCGCTGAAGGTGCGTCCTGGCAGCAGCTTCATGGCGATCGGCGCCGGTGCGGTCGGACTCAGCGCGGTGATGGCCGCGCACGTGGCCGGCGCCGCCTGCATCATCGCCGTGGACGTGGTGCCGTCGCGGCTGGCGCTGGCCAAGGAACTGGGCGCCACGCACGTGATCGACAACCGCGAAGGCGATCTGGTGGAAGCGGTGCGCGCGATCACCGGCGGCGGCGCCGACTTCGCGCTCGAATCCACCGGGCGTCCGCAGTTGCTGGAGGCGGGCATCGAAGCGTTGGCCAGCCTGGGCACGATCGGCGTGGTCGGCGCACCCAAGCTCGGCACCAAGGCCGGTTTCGACGTCAACAACCTGCTGCTGGGCGGACGCAGCATCCGCGGCATCGTCGAGGGCGACAGCGTGCCGCAGGTGTTCATTCCGCAACTGGTGACGCTGTACCAGCAGGGCCGCTTCCCGTTCGACAAGCTGGTGAAGTTCTATCCGTTGAGCGACATCAACCAGGCCGCCGCCGACAGCAGCAGCGGCATCACCCTCAAGCCGATCCTGCGCATGGCCAGCTGAGCCTTGCGCTGGCGACGGCGCTGCCGTCGCGCGTGTCCCCGCAGCAGGCGTCGCGCCTGCCTCGGCACCGACGTCGCCACACGCTGCCGTGGGCGATGCCGGTGCCGTTTTTTTTGATCGCGCCCTCGCCGTGCGCGTTCGCCGGCATCCTGCCTGCCTCGGCCGAGACGCGGGAGGCCGGCGCGCGTGCCAGGCTGCGCCGCAGTGCAGCGCCCGAGCGGTGTCTGCGTTGCCCTCCTTGCGTTGCCGGACCGCACCGCCGCCCGATGAAGCCCGTGCCGTGTAGCGCCGCGCGCCGCTGCGCTGCGCGTGCCTGGCTGTCTGTGCGCTGCGGCGCGCGGGGTGTCCAGTGGCATGCAGACACTGGCATGCGCAAGCTTGCCGAGGCGGCGCAGAGCGCGTGTGCGTGCGCGTCCAGGCGTTGGCGTTTGCGCAAGCGATGCGGGCGTGCGCCTGCGACGACGCTGCCGCTGCGTCGGCATGCACGCCATCGAACGCGCATGTTGCATCGCGGAAGATCCAGTGCTAGCGCGCATCGCGCGATGAACATACCAGCAGGGTATGAAACGAGACTGACATGGTCTTGGACGCCTGGTGTGATGCGGGGCAGTGTCGGACGCATGGATGCATCGCCGAGGTCAGTCGTCTCCTGCTTCGATCGTCGCGAGCGTCCGTACGGGTCGCGCGCACGGTCTTGCGTTCGCGTCGTACCGCGTCGCCGTGTCGGCCGACGCGTGCACAAAGGATGAGTGCCGTTTCCAACATCCCGCGCTGCCGGTCGTCACGACGGCAGTGCGGACCCCGCGTGCCGCCGGTCGGCGGCCGCACCCACGCATCGGCTCGGAGGGAGGGCTCGATCATGCAGCAGTTCGCACATCCAATGCGCCGCAGGGCGCAACGACAGGGCACGCCACGCTGGACCACGCTGCTGTGGACCGTGGCGGCGGTTTCGGGTGGTGCCGCCGCCAACAACGGCGTCGCCTTGCCCGGCTACGGCGCGCAGACCCAGGGCCTGGCCGGCACCTCGATCGCGTTGCCGCTGGACGCGGCGGCGTCCGCCAACAACCCGGCCGGCATGGGCGCGGTCGGCGACCGCATGGACGCCGACCTCACCTTGATCGCGGCGCCGGTGCGCGCGCAGGTCGGCCCCAACCGCTACGGCGACGATGCGCTGGTTCCGGTGCCCACCGCCGGCTACAACCATCAACTCAACGACGACCTGAGCCTGGGGGTGTCGGTATTCGGCCACGGCGTCGCGCTGGACTACGGCGCTCCGGTGTATGGCAGCCACAACACCCTGTCCAAGCTGCAGCAGGTGGTGTTCGCGCCGACCCTGGCCTGGCGCGTGGGCGAGCACCAGTACCTGGGCATCTCGCCGCGGCTGGCCTACCAGCGCTTGCACGTCGCCGGCCTGGAGGGGGTCGGCTTCCAGTCGGCCGGGGCCGATGCGGCCTACGGGTACGGTGTCGCCGTGGGCTGGTACGGCCAGCTCGCGCCGCGCCTGAGCGCCGGCGTCACCTGGTCCAGCCGCATCCGCTTCGGCCAGATGCAGCGCTACCGTGCGCTGCTGCCGGAAGGCCGTCTGAACATGCCGCAGCAGGCCGGTGTCGGTCTGGCCTGGCAGGCCAGCGATGCGCTGACCGTGGCGGCCGACTGGCTGTGGATCGACTGGGCCGGCGAGCGCTCCTACGGCAATCGCGTCGATGAGGGCGGCGCGTTCGGCGATCCGAACGGTCCGGGCTTCGGCTGGCGTAGCCAGCGCGTGTTCCGCCTGGGGGCCGACTACCGCCTCAACGATGCCTGGTCGCTGCGGGCCGGCTATTCCCGCGGCAGCCGCCTGATCCCCGACAGCCAGGCGCAGTTGGCCGTGCTGGCGCCGCTGGCGCAGTACAGCCACTACGCGCTGGGCGCGACCTGGCGCCTGTCGCCGCAGCTGTCGCTGACCGGCAGCGTGACCCATGCGCCGGGCGGCTCGGTCGCCAGCGGCGGCGTGCAGGCCGGGACCCGCGACCTCACCTATCTCACTTTCGGCCTCGGCTGGACCTTCCGCTGAGCCACACGGAGACGACCCCATGCAAACCTATCTGTTGCTGCACGGTTCCTGGCACGACGGCCACGCCTGGGACGGCGTCGCCGCCCATCTGCGCGCGCACGGCGTGCAGGTGCACGCACCGACCATCGCCGGGCATGGCGTGGGCGCCGACAAGCGCGTCTCGCACGCCGACTGCGTGGCCTCGGTGGTGGACTACGTGCGCCGCCACGACCTGCGCGACCTGGTCGTGCTCGGCCACAGCTGGGGCGGCAGCATCGTGCAACGCCTGGCCGAGGAGGAGCCGGAGCGCTGCAAGCGGCTGATCTTCCACAACGCCTTCGTGCTGCGCGACGGCGAGGCGCTGTTCGACCTGTTGCCGCCGCATTACCAGGCGCTGTGGAAGAACGCGGTCGATGCCGACGGCGGCATCATGCTGCCGTTTCCGATCTGGCGCGACGGCTTCATCGGCGACGCCGATCTGGCGCAGGCGCAGCAGGCGTACGCGCAGTTGAGTCCGACCCCCGCGCGCAGCCATTTCGACGCGGTACCGCTCAAGCGTTTCCACGAGCTGCAGATCCCGCGCAGCTGGCTCTATGCCACCGACGATGTGGCATTGCCGCCGGGCGAGTACGGCTGGCATCCGCGGCTGAGCGCGCGCCTGGGCGGCTACCGTCTGGTCAGCCTGCCGGGCAGCCACGAAGTGTGTTTCAGCGCGCCTGCGCTGCTGGCCGAGAAAATCCTGCTGGCTGGCCGCGACTGACATTCCCCACCGGAGACTCCAGATGAATCCTGCATCCCCCCTGCGCATCGGCATCGTCGGCGGCGGCATCGCCGGCGTCGGTCTGGCCCTGGGCCTGTGCCGGCACCGCCATCTCGACGTGCAACTGTTCGAATCGGCGCCGGCCTTCGGCGAAATCGGCGCCGGCGTCTCGTTCGGCCCCAATGCGGTACGCGCGCTGGCCGGCCTGGGCATGGGCGAGCCCTATGCCGAACTCGCCGACCGCACCCCCGCCCCATGGCAGGACGTCTGGTTCGAATGGCGCCGCGGCGAGGACGCGCGGCTGCTGGGCCAGACCCTGGCGCCCGGCGTCGGCCAGTCGTCGGTGCACCGCGCCGACTTCCTCGATGCGTTGGCTACCCGCCTGCCGTTCGGGCTGGCCAGGTTCGGCAAACGCGCAGTCGACGTGGAGCAGGACGCCGACGTGGCGCGCGTGCGCTTCGCCGACGGCAGCCAGTACGAAGGCGACGTGCTGATCGCCGCCGACGGCATCAAGTCCGCCATGCGCGGCGAAGTGCTGCGTGCGCTCGGCCATGCACCGGCCGAACCGCGTTTCACCGGCACCTGCGCCTATCGCGGCCTGATCGACGCCGCGCGGCTACGTGCCGCTTTCGCCGCCCGCGGCGTGGACGCGCACCTGGTCGACGTGCCGCAGATGTTGCTGGGCCTGGACGCGCACATCCTGACCTTCCCGGTGAAGCAGGGAAGGCTGATCAACGTGGTCGCCTTCGTCTCCGACCGCAGCGAGCCGGCACCGCAATGGCGCGCTGGCCAGGCCTGGGTACGCGAGGCCAGCCGCCGCGAGATGCTGGAGGCGTTCGCGCACTGGGGCGAGGCGGCGCGTACGCTGCTGGAGTGCATCGACACGCCCACGCACTGGGCGCTGCACGATCTGGCCGAGCTGCCCGGCTATGTGCATGGGCGGCTGGCGCTGATCGGCGATGCCGCGCACGCGATGCTGCCGCACCAGGGCGCCGGCGCCGGGCAGGGCCTGGAGGATGCCTATCTGCTGGCGCAACTGCTGGCCACGCCTGGCCTGACGCGCGGCGATCTGCCGGCCCTGCTGCAGGTCTACGAGCGCCTGCGCCTGCCGCGCGCCTGCCGCGTGCAGCGCACCTCGCGCGAGGCCGGCGAGCTGTACGAACTGCGCGATCCGCAGGCCGGCGCCGACGATACGCGGCTGGCGCAGACGCTGGCGCAGCGCTTCGACTGGATCTGGACGCACGACCTGGAAGCCGAAGTGGCGCAGGGGCGGAGGATGCTGGCCGCGGGCGTCACCGCGGGTGCCTAGCAAGAAATTGCGGCGCTAGGCGTCCGCGTCCCGGCGCGGAGGCGGGAGTGCCGTTGCGTGGTGTCGTCTCGTTCCGATGCGGAGTGCGTCGCTTTCGCATGGGCTGCAATGGCCGGGATGCGCTCGCGTGGTCATGCCGGCATGCCTGCTTGCGCAGGCCGGACGGCATGCGCAGGTCGCGACATGGGCGTATCGCCTGTCTGCCGTGCCGCCCTGCAAGGCGAGGCGATGCGCAGCCGTGTGCACTCACGCAGCGTGGCGACGATATCGCGCGGTCGACTGCAGAACGACCATCGCCACGCGGTGGTCGTCCTGCACCCTCGCACCGGCATGGCGATGACGCGCGAGGCGTTTGCGCGGCGGCTTCAGTCGCGGAAATTGTCGAACTGCAGCGGCAGCTCGAAATCGCTCTTCTTCAGCAGCGCGATCGCGTCCTGCAGGTCGTCGCGCTTCTTGCCGCTGACCCGCAGCTTGTCGCCGTTGATCTGCGCTTCCACCTTGAGCTTGGCTTCCTTGAGCGTGGCCACGATCTTCTTGCCCAGCTTCTGCTCGATACCTTGCTTGACCGTGATCTTCTGCCGCGCGCCGGCGAGGTTGGTCTCCACGTCGCCGAACTCCAGGCAACGCACGTCGATGCCGCGGGCCAGCAGGCGCGCGCGCAGGATGTCGGTCATCTGCTTGACCTGGAAATCGCTGGGCGCCGATTGCGTGATGACCTGGTCGTCGAGCGCGAACTTGGCGTCGACGCCCTTGAAGTCGAAGCGCGTCGACAGCTCGCGGTTGGCCTGGTCGACGGCATTGGTCAGTTCGTGCTTGTCGACTTCGGACACGATATCGAAGGAAGGCATGGGCAAGTCCCCGGCAAAGATGCCTATCGTAAGACGTGCGGGCGAGGAGTGGGGCGCGGCAGCTGGGAAGTGGCAGCGCCGGTGTCGCAGGGGCTGGCACGTGCAGGGTGGGATGGATGTCGGTTCCGGCGCGTTGCGCAATGTCGTGCGTTGGTGGGCGCCGCGCGTCACGACTGAAGGGCACCTCGAACAACCTGCCACGACCTGG
>NZ_AQOK01000082.1:0-1188 GCF_000364645.1 Xanthomonas sp. SHU 308
CTTTGGCATCATTGGTCTGGAGAACACGCCGAGGACGCCACGATGATCAGCCTGTTTGCCGGCCACGAACGCGAAGCCAAGCGGCAGCAGATCGGCGATCCTCTGGCTCTGCTGTCACGGCATATCGACTTTGCCGGGATTGCTCACGCCGTAGACGCGAAGCTGTCCTTGGGTACTGGCAAGCGCGGTGGCCGTCCGGCTTGGCCGACGCAGGTGATGATCAAGCTGCTGCTGTTGCAGCAGTTGTACAACCTCTCCGACGATGCGCTGGAGTACCAGGTGCTGGATCGGCGCAGCTTCCAGCAATTCCTCGGACTGGAACACAGCGGCAAGGTGCCTGACGCCAAGACAATCTGGGTGTGGCGCGAGCGGCTCAAGACCAAGGATCTGATGGGCGACATCAGCGCGGCGATCGGTGAGCAATTGCAACGTGCCGGGTTCATTGCCCGCGGCGGTCAGATCATCGACGCCAGCATCGTCAGCGCTCCGATCCAGCGCAACACGCGCGAAGAGAACGCGCAGATCAAGCAGGGCGATGACGTCGGCCAGGACTGGAGCGATGCCAAGCGTGCGCAGAAGGATATGCAGGCACGTTGGACCAGGAAGCATGGGGTGGCGTTCTACGGCTACAAGCTGCACGCCAGCACGGACCGTCGCTGTGGCTTCATCCGCCGCTACGACGTGAGCGCGGCCAACGTGCACGACAGCCGTCACTTCGAGCAGGTGCTGGACCCGGACAACACCGGCCGCACGGTATGGGCCGATAGCGGGTATGCCGATGCAGCGCGGGAAGCAGACCTGAAAAGGCGTGGTTACCGCCCCGCGATCCAACATCAAGGGCATGCGCGCAAGCCCTTGAGCGAGGCAGCAAAGCGCCGGAACCGTCGAATTGCCAAGGATCGGGTGTTCGGCGAGCACCCGTTTGCGCGCTTGGCCCAACAAGGCGGCAAGTTCGTACGCTGCATCGGCTTGGCGCGGGCAAAGGTGGTGATCGGGCTGAAGGTCGCCAGCCATAACGTGATGCGGCTGGCACGGCTACAGGAGCGGGCCATGGTGCCAGCGTGATCGGCTGAGGTAGCCCAGCGGCCACCTCAGCCTCCCAACCACCACGATCAGGCGCCGCTCTGGTGCCGTTGCGACAGATGCTACCCCTGGCTCCAGGTCGTGGCAGGTTGTTCGAGGTGCCCT
>NZ_AQOK01000083.1:0-18912 GCF_000364645.1 Xanthomonas sp. SHU 308
CGCCCCGGCCGGTGCCGGGCGCTGGCCCGGCCGTCCCTGCGGCCGCGGCGCGGCAGGCGGGGCTTTGCGTTCGGGTTTCGGCGCGGGCTTGAAGCCCAGGCCCAGCAATTGCTCGCGGAGGGTATCGCTCATCGGGACGGCATCGGTCGGTTCGGGGGATCAGTAATGCGGCGGCGGCGGTTCGTCGGCCGGATCGGCGTAGAGCGTGCTGCGCACCTTGCCCAGATCTTCGAGCAGGTGACGCAGCAACTCGGCGTTGCGCTGGCTTTCGATACGCGCTTCGGCCAGGGCATCGCTCATTTCCGACAGCGCCTGCTCCTGGAAGGAGAGGCGCGTTTCCAGCTCGATCAGGCGGTTCTCCAGCAACCGATCCTGGGTGGAAAAATCATGCTGCATGGATCGAACGTCCGCGGCCGATGCCGTAATACGCCAGGCCGAAGCTCTCGATTTCCTGCGGATCGTAGAGATTGCGGCCGTCGAACACCACCGCATCGCCGATCAGCTCCTTCATGCGGGTGAAGTCGGGGCTGCGGAACTGCTTCCACTCGGTGACCACCGCCAGCGCATCGGCGCCTTCCAGCGCGTCGAAGGCATCGTCGCAGAAATGCAGATCGGCGCGTTCGCCGAAGATGCGCTTGGCCTCGTCGGTCGCCTCCGGATCGTAGGCACGCACCGTCGCGCCCGCCTCCCACAGTTGCGCCAGCAGGCGGCGGCTGGAGGCGGCACGCATGTCGTCGGTGTTGGGCTTGAAGGCCAGGCCCCACACCGCGAAGGTCTTGCCCTTCAGCGACTGCGCCGCACCGTAGTGGCGCTGGATCAGCTCGTACAGATGGCCCTTCTGCGCCTCGTTGACCGCTTCCACCGCATCCAGCAGCCGGGGCGCATGCCCGACCTGCTGCGCGGTGCGCGCAAGCGCCTGCACGTCCTTGGGGAAGCACGAGCCGCCGTAGCCGGCACCCGGGTAGATGAAGTGCCAGCCGATGCGCGGATCCGAGCCGATGCCTTGGCGCACCTTCTCCACGTCGGCACCGACGCGCTCGGCGATGTTGGCGATCTCGTTCATGAAACTGATCTTGGTCGCCAGCATCGCGTTGGCCGCGTACTTGGTCAGTTCGGCCGAGCGCACGTCCATTTCCACGATGCGGTCGTGGTTGCGGTTGAACGGCGCGTACAGACGACGCAGGCGCGCGGCCGAGCCGGGCTTGCTGCTACCGATGACGATGCGGTCCGGGCGCATGCAATCGGCGACGGCATCGCCTTCCTTCAGGAACTCCGGATTGGAGACCACGTCGAACTCGATCGCCTCGCCGCGCGCTTCCAGCTCGGCGGCGATCGCCGCGCGCACCTTGTCGGCGGTGCCGACCGGCACCGTCGACTTGTTGACCACGATGGTCGGCCCCTGGATGTGCTGGCCGATGGTGCGAGCCACCGCCAGCACGTACTGCAGATCTGCGCTACCGTCCTCGTCCGGCGGCGTGCCGACGGCGATGAACACGATATCCCCATGCGCGATGGCGCTGGCCGCATCGGTGGTGAAGAACAGCCTCCGTGCGGCGTGATTGGCCTTGACCATCGGCGAGAGGCCAGGCTCGTAAATCGGGACCACGCCCTTGTTGAGCCCATCCACCTTGGCCTGGTCGATGTCTACGCACACCACATGGTGGCCGACTTCGGCCAGACAGGTTCCGGTGACGAGCCCGACATAGCCGGTGCCGAATATCGCTACGCGCATGTAATCTCCTTTCGGTTATTGAAGGATGTTCAAAAGTTCCACGTCGAAGGTCAACATCGCATCCGGGCCGATCGGGCTGCCCGGCATTCCCTGCGGGCCGTAGCCCAGATTGGACGGAATCCAGAAGCGGTACTTGGACCCCACCGGCATCAGCGCCACGCCCTCGCTCCAGCCCGGCACGACCTGGTTCAGCGCGAACTCGGCCGGCTGGCCGTTCTTGTAGGAGCTGTCGAAGACGGTGCCGTCGAGCAGCTTGCCCTCGTAGTTCACCCGCACCTTGCTGCTGGACGTGGGCCGCGCGCCGCTGCCCTCGCGCAGCACCATGTACTGCAGGCCGGACGGGGTGGTGATCACGCCCTTCTGGTTCTTGTTCTGCGCCAGGAAGGCATTGCCTTCCTGCTTGTTCTTGGTCGCCACCGCGGCCTGCTTGGACGCACCGAAGGCCTGCAGCGTGGCCATCGCCTGCTCCTGGGTCATCGCGGTCTGGCCCTTGGCGAATACCGTGCGCACCGCGCCCATCAGCGTCGGCAGATCGATGTCGTCCTGGATCCGCGCCAGCGACGGACCGACCGCACGGTCGCCCAGCATCAGGCCCACGTTCTCCTTGGACACCGGCGGCGGCTGCGTGCCCGGCGCCATGCCCGGCACCGGCTGGCCGTTGCGCGCGGCCAGCTGCGTGCGCAGCGCGGTATCGGTGGCCTGGGTCTGCTCATCGGACAGCAGCGGCTTGCCCTGCTTGAAGGCGTTCTCGATCGCGCGCTGCATCGCGTCCACGTCGATGTCCTGGGCGATGGGCTCGAACGAACGCGCCACATCCATGCCGATCGCGTAGCTGACCTTCTGCTTCTCGGTGCTCAGCGTCGTCGCCGTGCCGCCGGCAGCCGGCGCCTGCGCGGACGCGTGACCGGCGACCATCGCCATCCCCACCACCAGCGACGCCACGGCGCCGCGCATTCCCATCTTCATTCGCTACTTTCCCTGGAAGTGAACTGTGAACTGGACGCGCCGAACTGGCGCAGACAGAGGCCGGCATTGTCGCATGTGCGGCCGAGATGTTGACCCGCTTTCAGTGCGACGCCGGCTGCGCTTTCAGTTCGCGTTCGATGGCACTGCGCAAGGCCGGATCGTCCGGCGTGACCTTGCTCGGGAATTGCGCGACCACGCGCCCATCGCGCGCGATCAGATACTTGTGGAAATTCCAGCCCGGCGCCACGCCGGTGGCCTGGGTCAGTTGCTTGTACAGCGGCGTCGCCTCGTCGCCGATCACGTGCACCTTCTCGAACATCGGGAACTTGACCCCGTAGGTGAGCGTGCAGAATTCCTGGATCTGCTTCTCCGATCCGGGCTCCTGGCCCTTGAAGTCGTTGGACGGGAAGCCGAGCACGCTGAAGCCCTGCGCCGCGTACTGCTGCTGCAGCTTCTCCAGGCCGTCGTACTGCGGGGTGTAGCCGCACTTGCTGGCGGTGTTGACCACCAGCAGCACCTTGCCGCCGTAGGCCTTGTTCAGGTTCACCTTCTCCTTGCCGGCCAGCGGACGGTAGTCCCGGTCCAGCAGGGAGCCGGCCCAGGCACTGCCGACGGTGCCAGCAGCGGCCAGGATCGCGAGGAAAAACAGACGCTTGGGAAGTTTCATGGGGCACCGTCGAGAAGAAGTAAGGAAGTGGCACGCGACCAGGTCGGACGTTGGGTCTGCAGCGTGTTGACATGCCGTGTAACGGTGTTATAGTTAAATACAACACCACTCACCCAGAGCAGGTCCCACGATGAATCTCAAACGCCTCCAGCGCAGTCTTCCGGCCCTGGTCATCGTCGGCACCCTGCTCTGCGCGAGCTGGATCGGCGCCCAACGCCACCAGGGACGGCCGCTGGATTATGGCGCCAGCACGCCGCACGACGACAGCGCCGCCGGCGCCGCACCTTCCACCGTCCCGGCGGTGCGGCGTCTGCGGGCTTCGCTGTCCGTGCCTTATTTCTCCTTCGCGCGCACCCTGCGCCCACGGAGCTGACCATGAGCGATATCCAATGGAGCGACGGCGCTCCGATCTACCGCCAGCTGAAGGAGCGCGTCATCGCGATGATGCTCGACGGCATCCTCAAGCCCGGCGACGCCCTGCCCTCGGTGCGCCAGGTGGCTGCCGAGTACCAGCTCAATCCGATCACCGTCTCGCGCGCCTACCAGGAACTGGCCGACGAGGCGCTGGTCGAGAAGCGTCGCGGGCTGGGCATGTTCATGACCGAGGAAGCGGCGCAGAAGCTGCGCGGCAGCGAGCGCGAGCGCTTCCTCAACGAAGAGTGGCCTCTGGTGCTGGAACGCATCCAGCGCCTGGGCCTGACACTGCAAGACTTGTTGCCACCGGGGAAAACGCCATGACTGCCGCTGTCGCCGCATCCGAATCCGTCGTCTACGCGCAGGGGTTGCGCAAGACCTACAACAACAAGCCGGCGCTGGCCGATGCGTCCTTCGCCATCGCGCCGGGCCGCATCGTCGGCCTGATCGGCCCCAACGGCGCCGGCAAGACCACCGCGCTGAAGGCGGTGCTGGGCCTGACCGCCGTGGAAGGCGAACTGCGCGTGCTGGGCATGGACCCGCGCAAGCAGCGCGACGCGCTGATGAACGAGGTGTGCTTCATCGCCGACGTGGCGGTGCTGCCGCGCTGGATGCGGGTGAGCGAGGCGATCGACTTCGTCGCCGGCGTGCATCCGCGCTTCGATCGCGCCAAGTGCGAGCGCTTTCTGGCCAACACCAAGCTCTCGCCCAAGCTGCGGGTGCGCGAGATGTCCAAGGGCATGATCGTGCAGTTGCACCTGGCCCTGGTGATGGCGATCGACGCGCGCCTGCTGGTGCTGGACGAGCCGACCCTGGGCCTGGACATCCTGTACCGCAAGGAGTTCTACCAGCGCCTGCTGGAAGACTACTTCGACGAACAGAAGACCATCGTCATCACCACCCACCAGGTGGAAGAGATCGAGCACATCCTCACCGACGTGCTGTTCATCCGCGACGGCCGCATCGTGCTCAGCGCCGACATGGAGCACATGGCCACCCGCTACACCGAACTGCTGGTGCCGGCCGAGCGCATCGAGGCGGCGCGCGCGCTGCAGCCGATCGACGAACGCGGCCTGCCGTTCGGCAAGTCGGTGTTCCTGTACGACGGCGTGCCGCAGGCGCAACTGGCCGCACTAGGCGAAACCCGCACCCCCGGCCTGGCCGACCTGTTCGTCGCCATCATGAAGGGCACCTACGCATGAACGCTCCCGCCAAATCGATCTCTCCCGTGTCCACCTTCAAGTGGCTGCTCAAGCGCGAGTTCTGGGAACACCGCGGCGGTTTCCTGTGGGCCCCGGTCATCACCGGCGGCATCGTCGCCACCCTGTACACGGTGCTGTCGATCATCGGCAGCATCGCCGGCCGCAACCATGGCGGCGGCGTGCATCTGAACGATGTGCAATGGGAAGGCCAGGTCAACAATGCCCACCAGATCATCGGCGCGGTCGGCGACGGCACCATGCTCGCCGGCGTGATCCTGGCCTGCATCGTGGTCGGCTTCGTGGTGTTCTTCTACGCGCTGGGCGCGCTGTACGACGACCGCCGCGATCGCAGCGTGCTGTTCTGGAAGTCGCTGCCGCTGTCGGACACCGGCACCGTGCTGTCCAAGGCCGCCTGGGCGCTGTTGCTGGCGCCGCTGCTGGCGATCGGCATCGGCCTGCTGATCGGCCTGGCGCTATGGGTGGTCACCGCCCTGACCCTGTCGGTCAACGGCATCCCGCAGAGCACCGCGGTCTTCACCGAATCGCACCCGCTGCGCATCATCGGCATGGTCCTGGCCGCGCTGCCGGTGCAGGTGCTGTGGTCGCTGCCGGCGATCGGCTGGCTGATGCTGTGCTCGGCCTGGGCGCGCAGCAAGCCGTTCCTGTGGGCGGTGCTGATCCCGATCCTGGGCTGCGTGATGGCCAGCATGATGGGCATCCTGCCGATGCTCAACGTCAACCACAACCTGATCTGGTACACCGTGGTCTACCGCGGCCTGCTCAGCGTGCTGCCCGGCAGCTGGGGTCCGGTGCTGAACGAGCAGGTGGCCGAGACCCACATCAGCGGTCCGCAGGATCTGGTCAATGCGATCCATCTCGGCGACAGCTGGGTGCTGTTCCGCGACCCCGACATCTGGATCGGCGCCGCGGTCGGCGTGGCCTTCATCGTCGCCGCGATCTACGTGCGCCGCTGGCGCGACGAAGCCTGATCGCACCTCCGTCTCTCTTCCCTTTTCCGCAAGGAGTTTTCCGATGCGCAAGACCCTCGCCCTGTGTGCCCTGCTGTCGCTGCCGGCCATCGCCATGGCCGACGACTGCAAGTATTCCGAACCGCGCGAACTGAAGCTGGATCTGACCGGCGTCAAGTCGGTGCTGCTGGACGTGCAGCAGAACGACCTCAAGCTCAGCGGCGCCAGCGGCGACTCCACTCTGCGCGGCCGTGCCTGCGCCTCCGACGCGGACATGCTCAAGGAGCTGACCCTGCGCCAGCGCCACGACGGCGACACCCTGGTGGTGACGCTGAAGCACGAGGGCAAGATCCACGGCATCAGCGTCGGCAACCGCTACGCCTACCTCAACGTGGCCGGCAGCATCCCCGCCAACCTGCCAGTGCAGCTGCAACTGGGCTCCGGCGACGCCGAGATCAGCGGCGTGGCCTCGCTCGACGCCAAGGTCGGCTCCGGCGACCTGCACGCGCAGAACATTCGCGGCGCGGTCAGCGCCACGGTCGGCTCCGGCGACATCGAACTGCGCAATGTCGGCAGCGTGGCCCTGCCGACGCTGGGCTCGGGCGACGTCAAGGCCGATCAGGTCGGCGGCGACGTCAAGGTCGGCACTGTCGGCTCCGGCGACCTGACCGTGCACGGCGTGCGCGGCAGCGTGCAGGTCGACAGCGTCGGCTCCGGCGACGTGCAACTGCGCGACGTCACCGGCAATGTCGCGGTGCAGACCGTGGGCTCCGGCGACCTGGATGTCGGCACCGTCGGCGGCAACCTGAGCGTGCAGAAGGTCGGCAGCGGCGACGTCACCCACCGCGGCGTGCGTGGCAGCGTCAACCTGCCCAAGCCGCGCTGATCCTGCCGCCCGATTCTCCTTCCACACCCACACGAGGACGCGCCCATGCAGTACCGTTCCCTGTCCCTGGCAGGCGTCGCCCTGGCCGTGCTGTTCTCGCTCAGCGCCTGCCAGCGCTCGGCCTCGTCGAACGACCGCGTCGTCGTCGATCACGGTGGCGCGCAAAGCCTGACCTTCCTCAACGGCGACCTCACCCTGAAGGCCGATGGCCAGCCGCCGGCCACCATCACCCGCGACGGCAAGCTGCTGATCGACGGCAAGCCGGTCGCGCTGGACGCCGAGCAGCAGCGCCTGCTGCTGGCCTACCGCAGCCAGATCGAAGCGGTCGGCAAGCAGGGCGTGGAAGTCGGCAAGGCCGGCGCGGCGCTCGGCGTGAAGGCGGCCGGCGATGCGATCAGCGGCGTGCTCAGCGGCGACACCGACCATATCGGCGCGCAGGTCGAGGCGCAGGCCGACAAGATCAAGCAGGCGGCGCTGAAGATCTGCGACCAAGTCGCCGCGCTGCGCGCCGCGCAGGATGCGCTGATGCAGAAGGTGCCGGCGTTCCGCCCCTACTCCACCCTCGACGACAGCGACGTCAGCGACTGCAAGCACTCGGCCGCGTAATCGGCGGCAGCCACGCTGCCGCGACCATCGTCCACGAGCGCCCGCTGAGTCCGCGCTCCACCCCGCAGTCGTGCAAACGCCTGCCGGGCGGGTCGCTGTCTCAGCGGGCGTAGTGTTTCGCGCCGGCCACGCAGACCATCGCGACGAGGGTCACCGCCAGCATCGTCCAGCTCACGGTTTCGTGCAGCAACAGCGCGGCCAGGCCCAAGCCGATGAAGGGCTGGAACAACTGCAGTTGCCCGACCGCCGCGATCCCGCCTTGCGCCAGGCCGCGGTACCAGAACACGAAGCCGATCAACATGCTGAACAGCGAGACATAGCCCAGGCCAAGCCATGCCGGCATGCGCACGGTGCCGAACGACGCAGGCTGCGTCAGCAAGGCCAGGGACACCATCAGCGGCAGCGACAGCACCAGCGCCCAACAGATGACCTGCCATCCGCCCAGCGTGCGCGACAGGCGCGCGCCTTCCGCATAGCCCAGCCCACACAGCACCACCGCGGCCAGCATCAGCAGATCGCCCTGCCACGAGGCGTCGATCCCGCCGATCGCCGCATAGCCGACGACGCTGCAGGCACCGGCCAGCGAGAACACCCAGAACGGTGGACGCGGGCGTTCGCCGGCGCGCAACACGGCGAAGACGGCGGTGCACAACGGCAGCAGGCCCACGAACACGATGGAATGCGCCGAGGTCACATGCTGCAGCGCCAGTGCGGTCAGCAGGGGAAATCCGGCCACGACCCCCAGCGCCGTCATCGCCAAGGCGGGGAGCTCGGCGCGGCGCGGACGCGGTTGCCGAAACCCGAGCAGGAGCGCCAGCCCCAGCGCGGCGGCAATGCTGGCGCGGGCGCAAGTCAGGAACACGGGGGAGAAATCGGCGACCGCGACGCGCGTTGCGGGCAACGACCCCGCAAAAATCATCACGCCGATACATCCATTGATCCAGCCACCGGTGGTTTTTTCCATGCGCGTCTCCTGCTGCATCGCCGTTGCAGTAGACGCCTCGCGGGACCGACACGGCCAGATACGATCCAATACGGTTTCGCAGTACTGTTATGGCTCAAGACCCAGTACAGCTGACGACAGTGGACAGACCCGTAGCACCCGGCACGCGCATCGATGCGGTGATGGCCGACATCCGCGCCCGCATCGCCAACCGCACCAGCCTGCCGGGAGCGCGCCTGCCCTCCGTGCGCGCGCAGGCGCACGCGCTGCGGGTGTCGGTGTCGACGGTGGTGGAAGCCTACGAGCGGCTGGCGGCCGAGGGCGCGATCGCGGCGCGCCCAGGGTCGGGCTTCTATGTGGCCGGGTCGGTGGCCCCACTGGCGCTGGCGCAACTCGGCCCGAAGCTCGACCGGCAGATCGATCCGCTGTGGGTGTCGCGGCAGTCGCTGGAAGCGGATGCGCGCGTGCTCAAGCCCGGCTGCGGCTGGCTGCCACCCGAATGGCTGTACGGCGCGGGCATGCGCCGCGCACTGCGCACGCTGGCGCGCGCCGACACGCAGGAACTGACCGAGTACGCCACGCCCCTGGGCCACCCCGGCTTGCGCCAGTTCCTGTCGCGACGGCTGGCGGGCAATGGCGTGCAGGCGCCGCCCGAACAGATCCTGCTCGCCGAATCGGGCACGCATGCGATCGACCTGATCGGCCGTTTCCTGCTCTCGCCCGGCGACACGGTGCTGGTCGACGACCCGTGCTACTTCAATTTCCATGCCTTGCTCAAGGCGCATCGCGTGCAGGTCGTGGGCGTGCCCTATACGCCGAACGGACCGGACGTGGCGCACTTCGAAGCGGCGCTGCGGGCGCATGCGCCGCGGCTGTACATCACCAATTCGGGGATCCACAACCCCACCGGCGCGACCCTGTCCGCGGCGACGGCGCACCGGCTGCTGCTCCTGGCCGAGGGCTCGGACCTGGTGATCGTCGAGGACGACATCTTCGCCGACTTCGAGACCAGCCCCGCCCCGCGGCTGGCGGCCTTCGACGGCCTGGCGCGGGTCATCCAGATCGGCAGCTTTTCCAAGACGGTGTCGGCGTCGCTGCGTTGCGGCTACATCGCCGCACGTGGCGACTGGATCGAAAGCCTCGCCGACCTGAAGATCGCCACCAGCTTCGGCGGCGGCCGGCTGGCGGCCGAGGCCGTGCGGATCGCCCTGACCGACAGCGGCTACCGCCGGCATCTGGAGACCTTGCGGCGGCGCCTGGCGGAGCAGATGGCCAGGACGGTAGAGCGGCTCCAGGGTCTCGGCATCCGACCCTGGCTGATTCCACGGGCCGGCCTGTTCCTTTGGTGCAGGCTGCCCGCGGGCATGGAGGCCGCAGCGATCGCGCACGCCTGCCTGCAGGAAGGCGTGGTGCTGGCGCCGGGCAATGCCTTCAGCCAGTCGTTGAGCGCAGGCGATTTCCTGCGTTTCAACGTCGCGCAATCCACCGACGAACGGATGTTCAGCGTGCTCGCGCGCGCCATGCAGTCCGCTTCGACCTCACGCAGTTGATGCGCGGCCAGCGCGCCTCGCCACGACCGCAGCCGCCGCACGTTCTAGAATGCCCGCACTCCCCCACTGCATCGCCTCCATGAAGAAGACGCTGTTCGCCTGGTTCTCGCTGCTGTCGTTGTGCCTGCTGCTCGCCGCCTGTGGCGGACGCGGCGGCGAGACCACCTCCTCGCGCGCCGAGCGCAGCAAGCCGCGGGTGGCGGTGGACAGCATGAACGTGATGCTGCGCCGCGCCCCGGCCGCCAATGCCACCATCGGGCCCGACGGCAGCCTGCGCATCGACGACATCGAACTGCCGCTGCCCGCCGCGCAGCGCACCGAACTGCAGCAGTTGTTCATGCACCTGCAGATGCAGCGCCAGCGCACCCTGGAGACCGCGGCGCCGGACCCGAACATGCGCTCGGTGGGCTTCGCGCCGACCCCGGAGATCACCGAAGCGCAGGCGGCCGTGCTGCGCGACATTCCCTCGTTGCAGCCGTACCGCGACAGTTTCGGCAACCTGCAGGCCGAGCGCCGCTGAGGCGTGCCGGCGCGCGTGCGCCGGCATGAGAGCCTTCAGTAAGAGTTGGTCCCTTCCTTTGGGAGCGGCTTCAGCCGCGATAGGCTTTATCGGGAACGCCCGTCGCGGCTGAAGCTGCTCCTACGCAGCTTGCGATAAGGTGTCTGGGCGCGATGTGGGAGGGACTTCAGTCCCGACTGCTTTCACCGTGCGATCTTCTGTTGCGCCTGGCACGACCACACGGCCGTGCCAGGCCTGCGTGCAGCGCTGGCGCAACTCAGCCGCCGCCCCCCGCGCCGGCATGGATGCCGCCCTCGGTCAGTGCGGCAGGGTCCAGCAGCCGGCGCAGTTCGTCCTCGCCGAGGCCGCTGTCCTCCCTGGCCACCTCCAGCACCGGCCGGTTCTCCTTGTAGGCACGCTTGGCGATCGCCGCGGCCTTCTCGTAGCCGATGATGGGATTCAGCGCGGTCACCAGGATCGGATTGCGGTCCAGCGCCTCGCGCACCCGCTCCTCGCGCACCTTGAGCCCGGCGATCGCCGAATCGGCCAGCAACACCGAGACGTTGCCCAGTAACTGGATCGAGTCCAGCAGGTTCGCCGCGATCAGCGGCAGGGTCACGTTCAACTGGAAGTTGCCGGTCTGCCCGGCCACGGTGATCGCGGTGTGGTGGCCGATCACCTGCGCGCAGGCCATCACCGTGGCTTCGGGGATCACCGGATTGACCTTGCCCGGCATGATCGAGCTGCCCGGCTGCAGCGCAGGCAACTCGATCTCGCCGAGGCCGGCCAGCGGCCCGGCGTTCATCCAGCGCAGGTCGTTGGCGATCTTGATCAGCGCCACCGCCAGCGCGTTGAGCTGGCCGGACAGTTCCACCGCATCGTCCTGCGCGGCCAGGCCCTCGAACTTGTTCTCGGCGCTCTCGAAGGTATGGTCGGTCAGCGCCGACAGCGCCTTGGCGACCTTGCCGCCAAAGCGCGGATCGGCGTTGATGCCGGTGCCGATGGCGGTGCCGCCCAGCGGCAGCCGGCGCAGGCGCTTGAGGCTGTCGTCGATGCGCGCCTGCGCCGACACCAGTTGCGCCGACCAGGCGCCGAATTCCTGGCCGAAGGTCAGCGGCATCGCGTCCATCAGATGGGTGCGCCCGGTCTTGACCACACCCTGCAACTGCTTGGCGCGCTTGTCGATCGTCTTGCGCAGGTGCTTGAGCGACGGCAGCAGATGCTCGCGCGCCGCCAGCAGCGCAGCGACGCGGATCGCGGTGGGGACCACGTCGTTGGAACTCTGGCCCAGGTTGACGTGGTCGTTGGGATGCACCGCCGGCCGTGTCTTGCTGCCGTTCTTGCCCTCGCCCTTGGCGGCGCGGTTGGCCAGCGTGGCAATGACCTCGTTGGCGTTCATGTTCGATGAGGTGCCGGACCCGGTCTGGTAGATGTCGATCGGGAAGTGCGCGTCGTGGCGGCCGTCGGCCACCTCCAGCGCCGCGGCCTGGATCGCCTTCGCGACCGCCTTCGGCAGCAGGTCCAGGTCGGCGTTGACCCCGGCCGCGGCGGCCTTGATCAGCCCCAGCGCGCGGATGAAGCCGCGTGGCATCGGCTGCCCGGACACCGGAAAGTTCTGCACCGCACGCTGGGTCTGCGCTCCCCACAAGGCCTCTGCAGGCACCTGCAGTTCGCCCATGCTGTCGTGTTCGACCCTGAATGTGTCACTCATCGCACAATCTCCGCATCTGCAAAAGGGAATCCATCGGCGCCGTCGTCGGACGTCCGGGGAGGCAGGCTGGCGGGACTGCGGCTGGCGCGCGCATTATCCGTGGCGCAGCGCCCGGCGTCAGCAGTGTGCGCCGGCGGATGTTAGGAATGTCTGGAGGCGTGCCAGGCGCGCGCGGTGATCGGCGGATGCAGGCAGCCAACGCGGTGACCGTCGACGGTACGCAATGACCGGCCGTAGCGCCGGCAAGACGCGGCAGCACGCGGGCTGCCGTGGCGACCGCCGCGGCAGGACCGGCGGCATTGCGCCGCCGGCCAGGGCGCTTACTGCTGGCGATTGCTCTGGAACACCAGGTCGTTGTAGCTCTTCATCAGGCGTGCCGGCGAACCCTCCGGCGCGACGATCGGATTGTCCATCGAGCGCTGCTCGAACGCGCTGTACGGAATCTTCTCCGCCACCCGCTTGATGCGCGCCTTGGATTCCTTGCGGAAGTTCTCCGCCGCGGTCTCGAAATCGCTCCAGTCGGACTTGCCCGGCTCCTGGTTGGCGACCTTGGCGTGCGCCTCGTCGGACAAGCTGTTGAAGCCGGCCACCAATGCCGTGGCCTTGGCGGTGTCGAAGTCGTCGTCCTGCATCAGGCCGACGATGTCCTTGGCCTCGAGCATCATCGACAACCGATAGAAGTCACGGGTGCGGCCCTCGGCCTTTTCCATCGCCTTCAGCTGCTCGCGCTGCGCGGCGTCGTTCTGCGCCTCCAGTTCGTGGCTGAAGGCCTCGCTGGCCTCGTGGAATTCGGACAGCGCGGCCATCAGCGGCGCATGCAGTTGCTTGCCCTTGGCGAACTGGTCGTCCTGGTAGTCCTCGCGGTCGTAGTAGTCGCGCGCCTGGTTGGCCAGCGGCTGCAGCGTCTTCAAGGCGGCCAGATAGCGCTTCGCCGCGGCATCCAGCGCAGGCAGCGACGGCTTGGCCGCGATCGCCTCGGTCATCGGCGCATCGCACAGCTTCATCGCGTACTCGTCGATCGGGGCGGGCCCGTACACGCTGGTTTCCTTGCCGGTGGGGCCGGCCTTGGGGTCGGCCATCCAGCGCACGTACTGCTGCGCGCCTTCGTGGATGCGCCCATCGACCTTGTTGAAGCATTCGATGTAGGCGTTGAGTTTGCCGGTCAGCGCCTGGTCCGCGTCGCTGGCGCCGGCGTCGGCGGATGCATGGTTGGCATCGGCACTGGCATCGGAACCGGCCGGTGTCGCCGCAGGCTTGCCACCGCAGGCGGTGAGAAAAACGGACACAGCGGCGGCCAGCGCCGCCAGACGCAAGGAAGATTTCATGGGGGAATATCGAGATTGAAAACGGTTACAGAAAGTCTAGCAAACGAAAAGATCGTCGCGGCGTGATGGTTGAAGGGCTGGGATGAACAGCCATTCGGCTGCTGAAAGGCCGGGGAGTCGGGATTGGGGATTCGCAACAGCGGTTGCGCGTCCTTCCACGGTATTCGTTGGCGACGCTTTGCCTGTGACGGACTGCGCGAGATGGCGCGCGCCTGCGGCGGCGGCGCAGTGCATCGGGTAGACTGCGGCGACGTATCACCGATGGAACTCTCACGCCGCCATGGGCGACGATTCAGACTGTAGATGCCGGCGCACGCTGCGCCGGACCACGCACCCCGCCGTTTCCACCCCTCCCGCCCGGCGCCATGACGCGCCAGCCGCGCGCGCCGGGGAACGCACATGATCGGCAACCTCCTGCTGCTGGCGCTGGCGATGCTGCTGGTGCTGCTCAACGGCTTCTTCGTCGCCGCCGAGTTCGCCTTGGTCAAGCTGCGCCACACGCAGGCCGTGGGCCTGGCCGAGCACCACGGCTGGCGCGGCCGCCTGCTGCTCAACGTGCACGGCCACCTCGACGCCTACCTGTCGGCCTGCCAACTCGGCATCACCCTGTCCTCGCTGGGCCTGGGCTGGGTCGGCGAGCCGGCCTTCGCGCACTTGCTGCAGCCGCTGTTCGACCTGCTGGGGCTGAGCGAAGAGGCGGCACGCCTGAGCGCCTTCGTCATCGCCTTCAGCGTCATCTCGTTCCTGCACATCGTGCTGGGCGAACTGGCCCCGAAGTCGATGGCGATCCGCCGCCCGGAGCGCATGTCGCTGTGGACCGCCGCACCGCTGTACCTGTTCTACTGGGCGATGTATCCGGCGATCTGGCTGCTCAACACCAGCGCCAACGCGCTGCTGAAGGCCGCGGGCTGGGGCGATGTGGAGCACACCTCGCATCGCTATTCGCGTGAGGAACTGAAGCTGATCGTCGGCCGCCAGCAACCCGCAGGCGGTGCGCCGGATCACGCACTGACCCTGATGAGCCATGCCTTGGAGCTGCCGGAACTGGTGGCCGGCGATCTGATGCGCGCGCGCGACCATTTGCGCGGGTTCCGCGACGGCATGGCGCTGGACGCGGTGATGGCCGAGTTCGCCGACAGCCGCTACAGCCGCTATCCGTGGTTCGACCGCGACGGCGAGCAGGTGCTGGGCATCCTGCACATGAAGGACCTGCTGGTGGAGATCGCCCGCGGCCGCCGCAGCGACGACCTGCGCCCGCTGCTGCGCCCGGCGAACCTGATTGCACTGGAAACGCCGGTGCCGCTGGTGTTGGAGCGCTTCCGCACCGGTACCACGCACATGGCGCTGTGCGTGGACGAGCACGGCCGCATCCTCGGCTACTTCACCCTGGAAGACCTTCTGGAAGTAGTGGTCGGCGACATCGAGGACGAGCACCCGCACGTGGTCAAGGACGCGCCGACCCGCGGCGCCGACGGCAGCGTGCTGGTGGCCGGCTCGACCTCGATCTTCCGCCTCGAACGCCTGCTCGGCCGCGACCTGCGCGCGCCGGAGCACCTCAACTCGGTCGGCGGGTTGATCGTGCATCAGTTGCAGCGCCTGCCCGAGGAAGGCGAGCAGTTGGAGATCGACGGCCACCTGTTCACGGTCAAGCGCATGGCCGGTCACCGCATCCAGGCGGTGACGGTACGCCTGGCGCCGGCCGAGGCCGCGCCGACGTAGAATGGCGCCCCCGCCGACACCACCCCACGCCCCGCCATGTCCGATTCCGCCCTGCTCGCCCTGTCCCCGCTCGATGGCCGCTATGCCGGCAAGGTCGACGCCCTGCGGCCGATCTTCTCCGAATACGGCCTGATCAAGGCGCGGGTGAAGGTGGAGATCGAATGGCTGCTGGCGCTGGGCGCCGAGCCGGGCATCGGCGAACTGGCCGCGTTCTCGCCGGCAGCGGCGCAGCGCCTGCGCGCGCTGGCCGAGGGTTTCGGCGTGGAGCACGCGGCGCGGGTCAAGCAGATCGAGCGCACCACCAACCACGACGTCAAGGCGGTGGAGTACTTCATCAAGGAGCAGCTCAAGGACGACGCCGAACTCGGCCCGGCCCTGGAGTTCGTGCATTTCGCCTGCACCAGCGAGGACATCAACAACCTCAGCTACGGGCTGATGCTGGAGCAGGCCCGGCGCGAGGTGCTGCTGCCGACCCTGGACGCGGTGATCGCGACGCTGCGCGCGCTGGCCCATGCGCAGGCCGCGCAGCCGATGCTCTCGCGCACCCACGGCCAGACCGCCTCGCCGACCACCCTGGGCAAGGAGATCGCCAACGTGGTCGCGCGCCTCGAGCGCCAGCGCCGGCAGATCGCCGCGGTCGAGCTGACCGGCAAGATCAACGGCGCGGTCGGCAACTACAACGCCCACGTCGCCAGCTACCCCGACGTCGACTGGCCGGGCTTCGCGCAGCGTTTCGTGGAAAGCCTGGGCCTGGTGTTCAACCCGTACACCACCCAGATCGAGCCGCACGACAACGTCGCCGAACTGGGCGACGCCACCCGCCGCGCCAACACCGTGCTGATCGACCTGGCGCGCGACATCTGGGGCTACATCTCGCTGGGCTACTTCAAGCAGAAGCTCAAGGAAGGCGAAGTCGGCTCCTCGACCATGCCGCACAAGGTCAACCCGATCGACTTCGAGAACGCCGAAGGCAACTTCGGCATCGCCAACGCCCTGTTCGAGCACTTCTCGGCCAAGCTGCCGATCAGCCGCTGGCAGCGCGACCTCACCGACTCCACCGTGCTGCGCGCGCTCGGCACCGCCTTCGGCCATACCCAGGTGGCGCTGGACTCGCTGGCCAAGGGCCTGGGCAAGCTGACCGTGAACCCGGAGCGCCTGGACGCCGACCTGGATGCCGCCTGGGAAGTGCTGGCCGAAGCCGTGCAGACGGTGATGCGCCGCCACGGCCTGCCCAACCCCTACGAGCAGCTCAAGGCGCTGACCCGCGGCCAGGGCATCACCGCCGACTCGATGCGCGCCTTCGTCGAGACCCTGGACCTGCCCGAGGACGCCAAGCAGCGCCTGCGCGACCTGACCCCGGGCGGCTACGTCGGCCTCGCCGAGCGGCTGGCGCGCAACATCTGAGCTAGTCCCGTCCATGCTGGGTTAATCGGCCGGGGGCATGCTGGTGACTCACAGCAGAGCCCCGCGATGAGACCCACCCCGTTGTTTGTGTTGCCGCTGCTGGTCCTGGCCGGTTGCGCGCAGGCGCCACGCCCGCCGGCCGGCGATGGCGCACACACTGCCGCCCCGCGCACCGTGGTCATGCCGGCCGCGCCGCCGATCGCGGCGGCGCCGTCGGCCGGCGACATCGCCGATGGCGACGAGCGCGACGCCGAGGCGCCGATCCGCATGGCCGCCTCGGCCAGCGGCGACATCTATTGCGACGGTCGCGACCTGAACATCGTCGGCCGCGACGCCACCCTGGTGCTGCACGGGCACTGCGCCACCGTCAGCCTGTTCGGCCGCAACGGCAACCTGCAGATCGAGCGGGCCGACACCCTGCGCGTGCTCGGCGACAACGCCCAGATCGCGATGCGCGGCGATGCCGGGCAGGTCGCCTTGTTCGGCCGCCATGGCCGGCTGCAGATGGCGCGCATCGCGACACTGGACGTGTCCGGCGACCAGAACCAGTTGCAGGCCAGCGAGATCGACACCATCGCCCTGCAGGGCAACGGCAATGCCATCGTCCAGCGCAGCGGCAGCGCCCAGGTCGACGACGGCGGCCGCGACAACCGCATCCTCGTCCAGTAGCGCGAGCGGCACTGCGCCCCCACTGCCCTGACCTACCCCGCGGCGTCGCCGTCATCGCCCAACCCGGATGCGCCTGGCGCCGCCCATGGCCTGCGCGCACGGGGTCACCCACGTTGCGCGGTCACGACACACCACCAGGGCCTCCGCGCGGCCGTCCATCCGCGCACAGCGGCGCACACGAAGGCCAGCGCGATGGCCCAACGCGCCAAACCGGCGGACAATGGCGGGGTCGGCCGGCGCCGCTGCGCGCCCGCTCTTTACCTTCCGCGTCGCAAGGACCCACCGCACATGGCTGCCCGCAAGACCGCCGCTCCCGCCTTCGAACTCCACGCCCGCCCCGGGCAACCGCTGGGCATGCCCGCGGCGACCTTCCTGCGCGACTACTGGCACAAGCGCCCGCTGCTGATCCGCAACGCCTTCCCCGGCTTCGTCTCGCCGATCGAGCCGGGCGACCTGGCCGGCCTGGCCTGCGAAGAGGCGGCGCTGTCGCGGCTGGTCGAGCACGACCGCGCCAACGACCGCTGGCGGGTGCGCAGCGGCCCGTTCCAGGAGCACGAGTTCCCCGGCATGCCCGACCACGACTGGACACTGCTGGTGCAGGACGTGGACAAGTGGGACCCGGACATCCGCGCCCTGCTCGAGCAGTTCCGCTTCCTGCCGCGCTGGCGGGTGGACGACGTGATGGTCAGCTTCGCCGCGCGCGGCGGCTCGGTCGGCGCGCACGTGGACCACTACGACGTGTTCCTGCTGCAGGCCCACGGCCACCGCCGCTGGCAGATCGACGCCAGCGTCGCGCTGGGCCGCCCGGCGCCGCCGACCGACTTCCGCGACGACGTGGAGCTGAAGCTGCTGCGCCAGTTCGAGCCGACCCACGACTGGGTGCTGGGACCGGGCGACATGCTGTACCTGCCGCCGCTGGTGCCGCACCACGGCGTCGCCGAGGACGCCTGCCTGACCTTCTCGGTGGGCATGCGCGCACCGTCCTCGGCCGAGCTGATCGCCGATTACCTGGACACCCTGATCGACGGCGCCGACGAGGCATTGCGCTACCACGACGAAGACCTGCAGGCGCCGGCCGATCCGTACGAGATCGACGCGGCGGCGATGGGCCGCGTGGTCGAGGCGCTGAACGCCCTGCGCATGAACGACCCGGACAAGCTGGGCGCCTGGTTCGGTCGCTTCATCACCACCTACCGTGCCGCCGGCGACATCCTGCCGCCGGCCGGCCTGCCGCCGGCGGAAGAGATCGCCGCCGCGCTGGAACAAGGCCTGGTCCTGCAGCGGCACCCGTGGGCGCGGCCAGCGTGGCGGCGTGCCAGCCGCGGCGCCATGCTGTTCTGCAGCGGCCAGGAGTTCGCGCTGCCGGTCAAGGACGCCAAGCGCCTGGCCGCGGCCGAACACATCGACGGCACCGACTACGCGGCGCTGTCGGCAGCCGGCAGGCAGACCCTGCTGGAGCTGATCGAAGGCGGCTTCTACCAGCCGCTGGAGGCCGAGGACGGCACCGACGAGGACGCCGACGCGGCCTGATCCGACCATGCCCGGCCCCGGTTTCCGCATCGCTGCGCTGGATCCCGTCCGCGACGGCGCCGAACTGCGCGCGCTGCGTGCCGCGGCCGGCACCGCCGCGGACCTGGCCGACGCCGCGGCG
>NZ_AQOK01000084.1:0-4297 GCF_000364645.1 Xanthomonas sp. SHU 308
AGGACGGCGCGGCACGCGTGCCGGCGCGTTTGCCCGGCGCCGCTGGCGACGCCTTGCGCGGGGTCGACTTGGCGCCATTGCCGCGGCCATCGCGCGCCTTGGCGGAGGCACGCGCTGGCGTGGCAACGGTGTCTGCCACAGTCGCTGCGCCGGGCTCGGCGATGGTGGCCGCTGCGTCCGCGGCCGGCCGCGGCAGATCGGCGCCAGCCTGATCCATCGCCGCGCGGGATTCCACCGCAGGCGTCGTCGCCTCGTTGCGGCTGCGCTCGGGCAGCTTCAACCGGTGCGCCTGCTCGTCGTATTCGATCAGCAGCACGCCGGAGTTGTGGCGGCCGCTGATCTCGACGAAGCAGGCGCCGCCGATGAACGGCTCCAGCGTCATCACCGACTTCAGCGGCGTGGCCACCACCATCTGGAAACCGAAGTTCTCGAAGATGTTCATCGCCAGCGCGGTGAACTCGTTGTCGGCCTTGTCGAAGGCCTCGTCCAGCACCACCGCGGCATAGCGCGGCAGTTCGCCGTCCTCGCCGCCGAGCTGGTAGCGCAGCGCCGCGGCCAGGCAGGTGGTGGCCAGCTTCTGGCGCTGGCCGCCGGACTTGCCGGCGCCGCTGCGGTAGATCTCCACCTGCGCGCGGCTGTCCGCGTCCAGTTCCACGCCGACGAACTCCACATGCTGGCGCACGTCCAGCACCTGCTCGCGCCAGCGTCGCAGCTCCGGCTCCTGCGCACCGAGCCGCTGCACCAGCCCGCGCAGCATGGCGAACTGCGCCTCGGCCAGGGCACGATCCTCGGTCTGCTGATGGCCGAGCACGGCGCGCAACTGCTGCTGGAACTCCTGCACCTCGAGCAGGCGCCGGTCACTGACTTCGATGGTCAGCAGGGTGCCGCGGTTGAACGGCACCTGCTCCAGGCTGGCGTTGACCTCGTCCATGCGCTGCTTGATCGCCTTGTGCGCTTCGGCGGTGTAGCGCTGCAGGGCCAGCAGGTTGTTCTTGCTCTGGGTCTGCAGCAGGTCGAAGAAGCGCCCTTCGTGGCGCGGCAGGCCGTCGCTCTCCAGCCGCTGCAGGCGCGCCAGGAAATCGTCGGCGCTGGCCAGGCTGACGGTGAAGTCGCCGCTGTCCTCCGGCCACTGCTGGCAGTAGCGGCGGAAGCAATCCAGCACCTGCTGGCTCAGCCGCGCGTCCTGCGCCTGGCTCTGCGCCAGCTGTTCGCCGAGCCCGCGCTCGACGCTGCGCAGATGCGCTTCCAGGTTGTCCAGGCTCAGCGGCGGCAGCGCGGCCAGGCGCGCGTCCAGCCCTGCGACCTGCGCCGGGCCGATCACCGCGGTGGCCACGCGCGCGGCGCAGGTCTCGCGCTGCGCTTCCAGGCGCGCGCGCTCGCGGCTCACCTGCGCGCGCTCCAGGCGCACGTCCTCGTAGGTACGACGCGCTTGGTCGCGGCGCGCGCGGACGGTGGCGATCTGCTCGCCCAGCGCGCGCAGCGCGGTGTCGCCCTCGCGCAGTTGCAGCAGTTGCTCGGCGATGTCGCTCAGGCGCTGCAGCTTGGGCGCCACGTCGATCTCGTCCCACTCGCGCTCGGCCAGGGTGTGCGCGGCCAGTTGCCGGCCCTGGTCCTGTTCGCGCTGCTTGCGCAGGGCGGCGACGTCGGCGTCGCAGGCGGCGATGCGCTGCGCCAGGGTCTGCCCCTCGCGCTCGAAGACCTTGAGCTTGTCGCGGTTGTCGTAGCCGAGCAGCCAGCGCTTGCGGTCGCCGACCGCGTGGCGGTCGTCCTTCTCGTAGCGATCGCCCGGATGCTTGACCTGGCCCTCGCGGGTGATCGCGCGCTCGGCATCGCGCAATTGCGCCACGGTATCGACGCAGGTGTAGTCGAAACGCCGCGCCAGTTCCTGGCGCAGCCACGGCGCATAGGCATGGTCGCGCAGTTCCAGCTTGCGCAGCAGCGACTTCGCATCGGGCTCGCGCTGCTGCAGCGGCGCGTTGTGGCGCACGCGGAAGTACACCAGGCGGGTGCCGAGCTGGGTCTTGTTGACCCAGTCGGCGACGCTGGCGTAGTGGCGTTCGTCGACCAGCAGCGACTGCGCGAAGCCGTGCAGCACGCGCTCGATGGCGCCGCGCCAGGCAGCCTGGTCGGCCTCCACCTGCACCAGCTCGCCGACGAACGGCAGGGCGGCTTCGGACAGGCCGGTCTCGGCGCACAGCCGCGCACGCAGCGCCTGCATCGGCGCGGGAATGCTGGAAGGCGCCTTCAGCAGCGCCTCGATCTCGGTGCGGATGACCGCGAAACGGCGTTCGTCCTCGCGGCGCTCGGCCATGCGCTCGGCGATCGCCTCGTCCAGGCTGCTGGCCTCGCCGGCGACGCCGTCGCGCAACGCGCGCGCCTGCGCCACCTGCTCGGCGAAACCGCTGGCGCTGCCGGCCAGGCCCATGCCGAGCTGGCGGCAGGCCTGTTCGACCTGGCTGCGGCGGCGCATGCGCTCGTCGCGCTCGCGTTCGACGCGGCCGCGTTCGCGCTCCAGCGCCTCGACCTGCTCGCCGCCCTGCGCGCGCTGCTGCGTCTCCAGCTCGGCCAGGGTCTGTTCGTGGTTGTCCAGCGCTTCGCGGCGCTGCCCTTCCTCGCCGGCCAGGCCGCGGTCCTGCGTGTCCAGTTCCTGCAGGCGCGCGTCCAGCAGGGCCAGGCGGCGCTGCTCGCGGTAGCCGTCGATGCCCAGCTGCAGTTCGCGCAGCTCGCCGACGCTGTGGCGCAGCGCCAGCAGTTCGGCGTGGTAGTCGCGCGCCGGGGTCAGGGTTTCCACCTGGCGCCGCGCGGTCACCACCGCGTGGTGCGCGCCGTCGAGTTCGGCGAAGTCCTCGACCAGGCGGTCGGCGGCCTCGAAGGTGCGCGGCTCGTCGAGCATGAAGCTGCGCAGGAAGGCGTTGAGGTCGCCGAGGTTCTTCGCCGACTGGGTCTTGTGCAGCAGCCGCAGCGCCATCTCGTTGCCGATGCCGAGCAGGTGGCGGAAGCGCTCCGCGTAGCCGGCGAAGCTGTCGAAGTGGTGCACGTCCTCGCCCAGGCGCAGCTTGAGCCGACGCAGGTCCAGGTCGAAGCCGTCCAGTTCGGCGGCCACGTCGAAGCCGCGCGGCACCACCATGTAGTGCTTGCGCACGTCGGCCGCGGCGGTGCCGCTGCCGGCGATCCAGAACAGCCGCACCAGGCTCACCGCCTGACCCTGCGCGTTGCGGTACTCCAGCGCCAGCGCAGACCAGGTCGCGCCCTTGCGCAGGTACTGGGTGGCGATCTCGCCGGAGGCGCTGTCCTGCTGGTCGGCCCAGGCGCCGCGCACGTAGGACACCAGGCTGCGGTCGCGGCCGCTGCGCTCGGCCTCGCGCGCGGCAGCATTGAAGTCGACGATGCTCGGCGGCGTCAGCAGCGCCGACATCGCGTCGAGCAGGGTCGACTTGCCCGAACCGGAGCGGCCGACGAACAGGAAGCCCTTCTCGGCGATCGGCACGTCGGTCAGGCCGTTGAAGGTGCCCCAGTTGTGCACCTGCAGGCGGCGCATGCGGTACTGCTGCGCGCGCTGCTCGGCCAGGGTCTCGGCGAACAGGGACGGGGCGACGGGGACGGTGGACGATTCGGACAGGGACGTCATCGGGAACTCATCAGAAAACGGGGACGGCCGCCACGGCGGCCGGCGCACGGGGCAAGGCCGGCGCTAGGCGTGCGCGACGTACGGGCGCAGGCCGGTCAAGGCGATGCCTCGGCCACGCCGTCGCGCAGGCCGCGATAGGCCGCCGACAGCGCCTGCACGTCCTCGGCCGAGAACAGCAGCTTCAGCGCCGGCGAGACTTCGTAGCGGTCCTCGCTGCCGCGCAGCTTGGACAGCAGGTGGTTGTCGCGCATCTTGGCGATCGCCGCCAGCACCCGCCGGGCGAAGCCGGCGCGGTCGGTGGACACGTTCTTCTCGTACACCGACAGCACTTCCAGCAGCTGCGCCTCGTCGACCACCGCGCGCTCGCCACGGGTGTCGGCCTCGGCCAGTTGCTGGCGCAGGAACAGCAGCAGCACCGACTCGATGAAGGTCAGCGGCGCGGTGCGCAGCAACGCCGGGGTCTCCAGCTCGCCGGTATCGGCCTGGCGCGCGAACGCCACACCGCCATCGCGGTCCAGCACCAGTTCCAGGAACAGCTCGCTCAGCACGCGGCGGACCGCGGCCTCGTGGCGCAGCAAGGCCTGCCACAGCGGGCCGTGCCGGTAGGCATCGACGCTGGGGCCGGACAGCAGCTGGCACAGCGCGCGCCGCGCCTCCAGCGGCAGGCTG
>NZ_AQOK01000085.1:0-5127 GCF_000364645.1 Xanthomonas sp. SHU 308
ACGGCGTGGTGGTCTACTCCGGCGCCGGCCTGGTCGGCTACGGCGAACTGATCATCGTCAAGCACAACGAACAGTGGCTGTCGGCCTACGGCCACAACCGCAAGCGCCTGGTCAACGAAGGCCAGAACGTCAAGGCCGGCCAGCAGATCGCCGAAATGGGCCACAGCGGCGCGGCGCGCGACATGCTGCACTTCGAGATTCGTTACAACGGCAAGCCGGTCGACCCACTGCTGTATCTGCCGCCGAAGTAACCGGTTGCGTCCTTACGCGGGCGGATCCCCGGCCCGGCGTAACGCGCCGGGCGTTCGCCAACGGCGCGGCCAGTGGGCCGCAAGCGCCGCCGGCTCATACGGGGGGCCACCGTGCATGCATTCTTTTGTGGGAGGGGCTTCAGCCCCGACGCGCTGTGCTCGCATCGCGCGGCAGACGCCGCGCGGCGATCTGCAAGAGACGAAAGGAACGACAGGCGTCCTCTCTGCCTCGATCGCATGTTGTCCGCGGCGCGGCCAGGCCGTGGTTGAGGCCGCTCAGGTCAACGATCAGGAGGTCGCAGTGCCCGGCCCGCGACGCCTGGCTCAGCCTTCGAGCAGGAACCCCACCGCCACGCGCCGGCCTTCGGCGGCCAGCACGTTGTAGGTGCGCGCCGCAGCGGCATTGTTCATCACCTCGATGCCGATGCCGCGGGTCAGGAACAGCGCCATCACCGCCGCGGCGGGAAACACCTGGCGTTCGCCGGTGCCGAGGATCACCAGGGCCGGGTTGAGCTCCAGCAATGGCTGCAGATGCTGCGGCTGCAGATCGCCGGCCGGCGGGGCCTGCCAGTCCTCGACCAGGGTGTCCGGCGCGAGGACAAAGCTGCGGGTCAACAGCCGGTCGTTCACCTTGGCCTGGCGGCCGTCGGCCATGCGCAGGGCATAGGCGTAGTCGGGCAGGTCCTGGGTCAGTTGCATGGGGTCACCGAGGGCGCGCTCAGGCGCGCGGCAGCACGATCTGCCGGTCTTCCTTGGCCGGGCGATACAGGATCGCGGTATGGCCGATGCGCTGCACCAGCACGCTGTGCGACTGCTCCACCAGGCTGCCGATGGCGGCGTCGCGGGCCTCGCGGTCGTCGCCGCCGACCTTCACCTTGACCAGTTCGTGGCGCTCCAGCACCTCGTCCAGTTCGGCCAGGAAGGCCGGGGTGACGCCCTTGCTGCCGATCTGCAGCAGGGGTTTGAGGTCGTGGGCCAGGCCGCGCAGGAAGCGGTTCTGGGCCGAGGTCAGGCTGATCGACATGCAGGTGGGAGCAGGGTTGGCAAGGGCGATCAGGGTATCATGGCCGCCCCTCCCGACCGTGCGTCCATGGCCACCCGCAGCAAAAGCAGCCAACGCTGGCTCCGCGAACATTTCGCCGACCCCTTCGTGAAGAAGGCCCAGGCCGAAGGCATGCGCTCGCGCGCGGCCTATAAGCTGGAGGAACTGCTGCAGCGCGACAGGCTGCTCAAGCCGGACATGGTGGTGGTCGATCTCGGCGCCGCGCCGGGCGGCTGGTCGCAGCAGGTGCGCAAGTCGATGGGCGACCGCGGTCGCGTGCTGGCCCTGGACATTCTGGAGATGCCGCCGCTCGCCGGCGTGGAGTTCCTTCACGGTGACTTCAGGGAGGACGCGGTGCTATCGCAATTCGAGGCCATGCTGGGCGATACCCCGGTGGACCTTGTGCTGTCGGATATGGCCCCCAATAAGAGCGGAATGGATGCGGTCGACCAGCCGCGGATGATGCATCTGGCGGAATTGGCGATGGCGTTCGCCGACAGCCACCTGAAGCCGAACGGCGCGTTCCTGATCAAGCTGTTCCAGGGCGTGGGGTTCGACGACTACATCCGCGACATGCGCCGCCGCTATGAGAAGGTGACCATCCGCAAGCCGGCCGCGTCGCGCAAGCGCTCGCCGGAGGTCTACGCCCTCGGACAGGGCAAGCGCGCCCAGATCAAGTAAGCTGAACGCAAGGCTGAATCCGCAATGCCACGCATCGAGACAGAGTTGAAGGGACACCGGAGCCAATGAGGATGAACGACTTGACCAAGAATCTGCTGTTGTGGGTAGTCGTTGCCGTCGTGCTGATGGTGGTGTTCCAGAGCTTCTCGCCGCGGCTCGCCGGCGGCGCGGGCACCGACAACGTGACCTACTCCCAGTTCCTGAAGGACGTGGACGCCGGGCGGGTGAAGTCGGTCGATTTCACCGACGCCACCAACCTGTCGGTCAACGCGATCCGCTTCAAGCGCGCCGACGGCAGCGAGGGCTCGGTGTACGGCCCGAGCGACGGCAAGCTGATCGACGTGCTGTACAGCAAGAACGTGGACATCACCCGGCAGAAGCCCGACAACGGTCCGGGCTTCTGGTCGCTGGTGCTGAACTTCCTGCCGGTCATCCTGATCATCGGCTTCTGGCTGTTCATCATGCGCCAGATGCAGGGTGGCGGCGGCGGCGCCAAGGGCGCGATGTCCTTCGGCAAGTCGCGCGCCAAGCTGCAGGGCGAGGACCAGATCAAGATCACTTTCGCCGACGTCGCCGGCTGCGACGAGGCCAAGGAAGAGGTCGGCGAACTGGTCGACTTCCTGCGCGATCCGACCAAGTTCACCAAGCTCGGCGGCAAGATCCCGCGCGGCGTGCTGATGGTCGGCCCGCCGGGTACCGGCAAGACCCTGCTGGCCAAGGCCATCGCCGGCGAGGCCAAGGTGCCGTTCTTCAGCATCTCCGGTTCGGACTTCGTGGAAATGTTCGTCGGCGTCGGCGCCAGCCGCGTGCGCGACATGTTCGAGCAGGCCAAGAAGCATGCGCCGTGCATCATCTTCATTGACGAAATCGATGCGGTCGGCCGCCATCGCGGCGCGGGCCTGGGCGGCGGTCACGACGAGCGCGAGCAGACCCTCAACCAGTTGTTGGTGGAGATGGACGGCTTCGAGGGCGGCGAGGGCGTGATCGTGATCGCCGCGACCAACCGTCCGGACGTGCTGGATCCGGCGCTGCTGCGCCCGGGCCGCTTCGACCGCCAGGTCGTGGTGGGCCTGCCGGACGTGCGCGGCCGCGAGCAGATCCTCAAGGTGCACATGCGCAAGCTGCCGCTGGCCGACGACATCGAGCCGATGGTGATCGCGCGCGGCACGCCGGGCTTCTCCGGCGCCGACCTGGCCAATCTGTGCAACGAGGCGGCCCTGTTCGCCGCGCGCGAGTCGGTCAAGGAAGTGCGCATGGACCACTTCGACCGTGCCCGCGACAAGATCCTGATGGGTGCCGAGCGTCGTTCGATGGCCATGAGCGAGGACGAGAAGACGCTCACCGCCTACCACGAGGCCGGCCACGCCATCGTCGGCCGCCTGGTGCCCGAGCACGACCCGGTCTACAAGGTCACGATCATCCCGCGCGGCCGCGCGCTGGGCGTGACCATGTATCTGCCGGAAGGCGACAAGTACTCGATGAACCGTGTGGCGATCGAGTCGCAGTTGTGCTCGCTGTACGGCGGCCGCGTGGCGGAGGAACTGATCTTCGGTACCGACAAGGTCACCACCGGCGCGTCCAACGACATCGAGCGCGCGACCAAGATGGCGCGCAACATGGTCACCAAGTGGGGCCTGTCCGACGAGCTGGGGCCGATCGCCTACGGCGAGGAGGACGACGAAGTGTTCCTGGGCCGTTCGGTGACCCAGCACAAGAGCGTCTCCGACGACACCGCGCGGCGCATCGACGAAGTGGTGCGGTCGATCCTCGACAAGGCGTATGCGAAGACCACGCAGATCCTCACCGAGAATCTGGACAAGCTGCACACCATGTCGCAGCTGCTGCTGCAGTACGAGACCATCGACGCGCCGCAGATCGAGGCGATCATGGAAGGCCGCGATCCGCCGCCGCCGATGGGCTGGAGCAAGTCCGGCAAGGACGGCGGCAACAACGACAAGGGCAATTCGCGTCCGCTGCCGCCGATCGCCGGGCCTGCCGAGCAGGTGTAAGCGCAGGAGCGCCCTTCAAGCGCCGAAAAGCCAGGGAGCGATCCCTGGCTTTTTTGTTGGCGGCGGTGCGGGGCCGGTCGCATCGTCCGATGTCGACTCGCCGCCTGGGTGCGCGTGGGCGACAATGGCACTGCGCTGGCCGCAGGTTGCCGCGTCGATGCGAGGTGCCGCGGAAACGTCGCGCACGCCGCTGCCGCCATGCGTGTGTCGCGGATGCCGCATGGCGCTGCGCAGCGCCATTCCGCCGCCGGCCACGGCCACTACCAGGAGACTCACCGATGTTCGACACCTCGCCCAGCCTGCAATGCGGCGCCCACCGGCTGCTGCTCGATCGCCCGCGGGTGATGGGCATCGTCAATGTCACCCCGGATTCGTTCTCCGACGGGGGCGCGCACGCCAGCGTGGACGCAGCGGTGGCGCACGGCCTGCGTCTGGCCGGGGAGGGCGCCGACGTGCTGGACATCGGCGGCGAGTCGACCCGTCCGGGCGCGATGCCGGTGCCGGTGGAAGAAGAACTGCGGCGGGTGATTCCGGTGATCGAGCGGCTGGCCGCGCAGACCGCGCTGCCGCTGAGCGTGGACACCTTCAAGCCGGAAGTGATGCGCGCCGCGGTCGCGGCGGGCGCCGGCATGATCAACGACGTGCAGGCCCTGCGCCAGCCCGGCGCGCTGGACGCTGCCGCGGAACTGGGGGTGCCGGTGGTGCTGATGCACATGCCCGCCGACGCCTATGCCGCCGGCAGCGCGCCCGGCTACGACGACGTGGTCGGCGAGGTGCACCGGTTCCTGGCCGAGCGCATCTTCGCCGCGGAGATGGCCGGCATCGACAAGCGCCGCATCCTGGTCGACCCGGGCTTCGGCTTCGGCAAGAGCACCGCCGACAACCTGCAGGTGCTGGCCCAGTTGGCGCGGCTGGTCGAGCTGGGCGTGCCGGTGCTGGCCGGCTTGTCGCGCAAGCGCAGCATCGGCGAGCTGACCGGGCGCGAGGCGCCGGAGCAGCGGGTGGTCGGCTCGGTCGCCGCGCATCTGCTGGCTGCACAGCGCGGTGCCGCGCTGCTGCGCGTGCACGACGTCGCTGCCACCGTCGACGCGCTGAAGGTCTGGCAGGCGCTGCAGGCCGTGCCGTTGCCGCGCGCCGCCACAGC
>NZ_AQOK01000086.1:0-15959 GCF_000364645.1 Xanthomonas sp. SHU 308
GAGCCGCTGCCGCAGGCGCCACGCGACGCCCGCGCGTCCGCCAGTGCCGCGGCGCCGCGGCGGATCCTGCTGGTCGAAGACGATCCGACCGTGGCCGAAGTGGTCGGCGGCCTGCTGCGCGCACGCGGCCACCACGTCACCCACGCCGCGCACGCGCTGGCCGCGCTGACCGAAGCGGCGGCCAGCACGTTCGACATCGCCCTGCTCGATCTGGACCTGCCCGGCCTGGACGGCCTGGCGCTGGCGCGGCAGTTGCGCGCCTTCGGCTACGGCATGCCGCTGATCGCGGTCACCGCCCGTGCCGACGCCGACGCCGAGCCGCAGGCGCGTGCCGCCGGTTTCAGCGGGTTCCTGCGCAAGCCGGTGACGGGCGAGATGCTGGCGAAGGCGGTGGAGGCGCCAGACGATGGAGAAGGCAGCAGGAGCGAGGAGGGCAGGTAAGTCACACCCGTCCGGTATCCGCAGCAGGTGTGACCAGCAGAGGGCAGGTGCCTTCCAGGCCGCATGCAGTCGGGACTGAAGTCCCTCCCACATGGAGCAGGTTGCGCATCCCGCTCCTGCGACTCCCCAATCCCGACTCCCCAATCCCCGCTTTTCGGCTACTCCGCCACTTCCTCCACCTGCTTCGGCAGCGGCCGCGTATCCGGCAGCTGCCAGAAGATCAGGGTCGAGGTCAGGGTGATCGCGCCGACGCAGACGAAGGTCGCATGGAGCGCCGCGGTGGCGCCGTGGGTGTCGCCGAGATGGGTGTTGAACGCGGCCAACAGGCTGCCGGCGGCCGCGGCGCCGAAGCCGGTGGCCAGCATCATCACCATCGACAGCAGGCTGTTGCCGGCGCTGGCCTGGTCGCGGTCCAGGTCGCGCAGCGTCACGGTGTTCATGACGGTGAACTGCAGCGAGTTGACCGCACCGAACAGGGCGAGCTGCAGCAGCCGCCAGCCCAGCGGCTGGCCGGCGTCGAACAGCAGGAAGCTGGCCATCGCGGTGCCGACCAGCACGGTGTTGGTCATCAGCACGCGGCGGTAGCCGAAGCGCTCCACCAGCTTCACCGCCGCGCGCTTGGAGGCCATGCCGGCCAGCGCCACCGGGATCATCATCAGCCCGGCGTTCATCGGGCTCATGCCCAGGCCTACCTGCAACAGCAGCGGGATCAGGAACGGCATGCTGCCGCTGCCCACGCGCGAGAACAGGTTGCCGAGGATGCCGATGCGGAAGCTGGCGACCTTGAACAGATGCAGCGGGAACAGCGGCGCCGCCGCGTTGGCCGCGTGCAGCCAGTAGCCGATCAGCGCCGCCAGCCCGGCGATCGCCAACAGCATCACGAAGGCGTGGCGCAGGCCCAGCTCGGAGATGCCGTCCAGCGCCAGCGACAGCGCGACCATGCCGAAGGCCAGCATCGCGTAGCCGATCAGGTCGAAGCGGGTGCGCTGCTCACCGTAGAAGTCCGGCATGATCTTCAGCGCCGCGGCGAAGCCGATCGCGCCGATCGGCAGGTTGATCAGGAATACCCAGTGCCAGGACGCCACCTGCACCAACCAGCCGCCCAGGGTCGGGCCAACGAGCGGCCCGATCAGCGCGGGGATGGCGATGAAGCTCATCGCGCTGAGGAACTGCGCGCGCGACACCGAGCGCATCACCGCGAGCCGGCCCACCGGCAGCAGCATCGCGCCGCCGATGCCCTGCAGCACCCGCGCGGCCACCAGATACGGCAGCCGCGGCGCCGCCGCGCACAGCAGCGAGCCGAGGGTGAACAGCACGATCGCGGCCAGGAAGGTGCGGCGGGTGCCGTAGCGGTCGGCGATCCAGCCGGAGGCGGGAATGAACATCGCCACCGCCAGCGCGTAGCTGAACACCACCGACTGCATCTGCAAGGGGCTCTCGCCCAGGCTGCGCGCCATCGCCGGCAACGCGGTGTTGACGATGGTCGCATCCAGCATCTGCATGAAGATGGCCAGCGACACCAGCCACAGCAGCGGACGGAAACTGCGCGCGTTGGGAACGGCGATCGGATCGGAGGAGGGCGCGGACATCGGCACGCAGGGCGACGCGAGGGGGCGATAGGATCGCGCAGATCGCGTCGCCGTGTCGTGCAGTTGCGCGCGTTGCGCGCTTGCGATGCAGCGCGCGCTCAGCGATCCATACTGCGGACGCCTCGGTGGATTGCGCCTAGCAGGCACCCGCGTAGGAGCGGCTGCAGCCGCGACGGGCATTCGCAAAATATCCTGTCGCGGCTGAAGCCGCTCCTACGCGAAAGCGCAAGAGATCGAGCGCACGGTCAGATCGCCGACCGTGCGCGAGACTGGAATCCCGAATCCCGAATCCCGGCGTTCAACCACGCCGACTATGCCGCTGCACCGCCTCCACCAGCGCGCCAACATGCTCCGGCTGCATGTCCGGCGACAGCCCATGGCCGAGGTTGAACACGTGGCCGTCCAGCGAGCCGCCGTTGCCGTCGGCATAGCTGCGCAGCACGCGCTGCACTTCGCGGTCGATCGCCTCCGGCGCGCCGTACAGCATCGCCGGGTCCAGGTTGCCCTGCAGGGCGACGCGGCCGCCGGTGCGGCGCGCGGCGTCGGCCAGGTCGATGGTCCAGTCCACGCCCACACCTTCCGCACCGGAGCCGGCCAGCTCTTCCAGGTAGGGCGCATTGCCCTTGCCGAACAGGATCAGCGGGGTGCGCTCGGCGCCGTCGCCGCGCGCCAGTTCGCGGGCGATGCGCTGCAGGTAGGGCAGGGAGAACTCGCGGTACATCGCCGGGCTCAGCACGCCGCCCCAGGTGTCGAACACCTGCAGCGCCTGCGCGCCCGCCGCGCGCTGCGCCGCCAGGTAGGCGATCACCGCGTCGGTGTTGACCGAGAGTAGCTGGTGCAGCGCCGCGGGGTCGTTCAGCGCCAACGCCTTGATCCGCGCGTAGTTGTCGCTGCCGCCGCCCTCGACCATGTAGCAGGCCAGGGTCCAGGGGCTGCCGGAGAAGCCGATCAGCGGCACGCTGCCGTCCAGTTCGCGGCGGATCACCCGCACCGCGTCCATCACGTAGCGCAGCTCGGTTTCCATGTCCGGCACGCCGAGCCTGGCGATCGCCGCGGCGTCGCGCACGGGGTGGCGGAACTTGGGGCCTTCGCCTTCGACGAAGTACAGCTCCAGGCCCATCGCATCGGGAATGGTGAGGATGTCCGAGAACAGGATCGCCGCGTCCAGCGGGAACCGCGCCAGCGGCTGCAGGGTCACTTCGCAGGCCAGCTCCGGGGTCTTGGCCATGGCCAGGAAGCTGCCAGCGCGGGCGCGGGTGGCGCGGTACTCGGGCAGGTAGCGCCCTGCCTGGCGCATCAGCCACACGGGGGTCTGGTCCACGGGCTCGCGGCGCAGCGCGCGCAGCAGGCGGTCGTTCTTGAGCATGGGGGATTCCTTAGCGCGGCGCGTCGGCGCCACGGGTGAACATGACCTGGAAGCCGCGCTTGAGCTGGGCGTCGCGGGCTTTCTCGAAAGCGGCGTTGGCGTCTTCCTGCTGCAGGTAGAGCTCGCGCCGCAGCTGCGCACGGCCGCCGATCTGGCCGCTCTCGCGCAACAGTTCCCAGCCGCCGAGCAGGTCCGGCTGCAGGGTCAGCTGCAGGTAGCGTGGCGGCTCGTTGCCGTCGGGGCGTTGCTGGAGGAAGACGCGCATGTGCCGATTGTAGCGGGTGCCGGTGCAGGCGACGTGGCCCGGTCGGCGGAACGCTGCGGCCGCTCAGCCGGCACGGAAGCCGCGGCGATACGCCGACGGCGGCAACCCCAGGTCGCGCGTGAACTGCAGGCGCAGCGCGCTGGCACTGCCGAAGCCGCAGTCGGCGGCGATGCGCTCCAGCGGCAGGTCGGTGCTTTCCAGCAGTTGCTGGGCGCGGACCAGGCGCTGGTGCGCCAGCCACTGCACCACGGTGGTCCCGGTCACCTGGCGGAACTGCCGGGTGAAGCTGCGCCGGCTCATCCGTGCGTGCGCGGCCAGCGCATCCAGCCGTTGCGGTTGGTCCAGGCGCTGCAGCATCCAGTCCAGGGTCGGGCCCAGCTGGGCGTCGCGGCGGCTGGCCGGCAGCGGCTGTTCGATGTACTGCGCCTGCCCGCCCTGGCGGTGCGGCGCCACCACCAGACGCCGGGCGATGCGGTTGGCGACGTCGGCGCCGTGGCGGCGCCGCACCAGGTGCAGGCAGCAGTCGATGCCGGCCACGGTGCCGGCCGAGGTCAGCACGTCGCCGTCGTCCACGTACAGCACGTCCGGCTGCAGCCGTACTTGCGGGTGACGCTGCGCGAAGCGTTCCAGCGCCGCCCAGTGGGTGGTGGCGGGGCGGCCGTCGAGCAGGCCGGCGTCGGCCAGCACGAAGGTACCCAGGCACAGGCCCACCACCTGCGCGCCGGCGGCGTGGGCGCGGCGCAGCGCCTGGCACAGCGCCGCAGGTGCCGGTTCGGCGGCATCGCGCCAGGACGGCACGATCACCGTGTCGGCACCGTCCAGCGCCTCCAGGCCGTGCTGCACCTGGATGGCGAAGCCGGCGTCGGTGCGCAGCAGTCCCGGCTCGGCGGCACACACGCGCAGGTCGAAGGCCGGCAGGTCGGTGTCCGGCCGCGCCTCGAACACCTGACAGGGCACCGCCAGGTGGAAGGGACTGATGCGATCGAAGGCGACCACGGCGAGGCGATGCGGCGACATGGCCCGATTTTAGCGAAAACGGTGTTTCGGGCCACTCGTCGGCGCGGGTGCGGCCGCCGACATTGGCCGCCTTTTCGCCCTGGAGCCACCTTATGTCCTCTCCCCGCCGCGCCCTGCTGGTCATCGATGTCCAGAACGAGTACTTCGACGGCGCACTGCCCATTGCGCATCCGCCGGTGGCGCAGTCGTTGCCCCACATCCTGCAGGCCATGGACGCGGCGCAGGCGCACGGCGTGCCGGTGCTGGTGGTGCAGCACACCGCGCCGGCGCAGGCGCCCGTGTTCGCCGACGGCAGCGCCGGTTGGGCGTTGCACCCGCAGGTCGCCGCGCGGCCGCATGCGCGCCTGCTGCGCAAGACCCGGCCGAGCGTGTTCGCCGATACCGACCTGGCCGACTGGCTGCAGCAGCACGCGATCGACACGCTGACCGTGGCCGGCTACATGACCCACAACTGCAACGCCTCCACCGTGTACGAGGCCTTCCATCGCCGGCTGGCGGTGGAAGTGCTGGGCGACGCCAGCGGCGGGCTGCCGTATGCCAACGCCGCCGGCCAGGCCAGCGCCGAGGAGATCCACCGGGTGTTCGGGGTGGTGTTCCACAGCAACTTCGCCGCGGTCGCCGCCACCGCGCAGTGGATCGCGGCAGTGCAGGCAGGGCAGCCGCTGCCGCGCGACAACGTGCTGCAGTCCAACCGCCGCGCGCGGGACCTGGCATGAGCGGCATGCCGCGGGTGCTGCGTGCGCGCGATTTCACCGGCAGCCGTGCCTGGGAGGCGCTGCCGGTGGCGCTGCTGGATGGCATCGGCGTGCGCATCCATTGGACCGACCAATCGTACGTTTGGCACGTCAACGACGGTGCGGAAGTATTCGTGGTGCTGGACGGACAGGTGCAGATGCGCTGGCGCGTGCAGGGCATCGAGCAGGCGGCGCTGCTGCAAGCCGGCGACGTGTTCCATGCGCCGGAAGGCACCGAGCATGTGGCGCACCCGCAGGGGCCGACGCGGGTGCTGGTGGTGGAGCGCGACGGCAGTCCGTGAGCGTTCGGGATCCGCTCCTGACCGGCGGGGGCTTCGATGGCGCCCGGGACGTGCCGCCGTCGATGCCGCGTGTACAGGGCGACGCACGCTGCGCGTTCTGATGTGCGTTCTATCACGGAGCCATCACTGGCGATCTGGCGTCATTGGGACAGGCTATGCCGCTGCGTGCGCACAGAGATCCTGGTGTCACGGCATCGCCAATCACCACGAGTGCGGACGCGGCCGGCATGCGAAGCCAGAGCGATGGGCGGTTCCCTGGGCAGCACCCAAACGTCGGCGCGGAACGCGATCACGCCGCGCGCCACGTTGCCATCCACGATGACAGTGCGGCGCCGTGCGCAGCACGCCTGCGTGCGGCGGGATATGCGATGCCACCCGCTGCGCGCGGCATGGGCCGGGTGGCGCTGCTGGCCGGACTGGCCGCGCTCAGCCTGCTGATCCTCGGCGCATGGGTTTGGCGCGCACACCGCCAGCAGCCCGCGCCGGCGCCCGAACCCTTGCGCGTGCAGACCATGACCGTCGCGCCGCACCGGGTGCCGGACATCATCGAGACCTCCGGCACCCTGTTGTCGCCGCAGACCGTGGAGGTGCGCGCGCAGGCCGACGGGGTGCTGCAGTCGGTGCTGATCCATGACGGCGAGCAGGTCCACGCCGGGCAACTGCTGTTCACCATCGATCCGCGGCCGCTGCGCGCGGCGTTGGCGCAGGCGCGCGCCACCCTGGCCCGCGACCAGGCACTAGCCGCGGATGCGGCCGATACCGAGGCGCGCTACGCCAAGCTGTCCAGGACCGGCGCAATCGATCCCAAGACCTATACCACCGCGGCCGACACACTGCGCTCGCTGCGCGGCAGCGTCGCCGCCGACCAGGCGCAGGTCGAGCAGACGCAGCTGTCGCTGGCCTACACCCAGGTCCGCGCGCCCATCGACGGCCGCGCCGGCGCCATCGCGGTCAAGCCGGGCAACCTGGTGTCCAGCGGGTCCAGCACCGCGCTGGTCACGCTCAACGTCAGCACGCCGATCGAGGTGCGCTTCGCGCTGGCGCATGTGCAGGTCGATGCGGTGCGCGCCGCGCCGCTGGGGCACCAGGGCCTGGGGCTGCCGGTGCTGGCGCTGGATGCGGTGAGCGGCACGCTGCTCGAGCGCGGCGAGGTGGCGTTCCTCGACAACGCCTTCGACACCAGCAGCGGCACGCTGGAGCTGCGCGCACGCTTCGCCAACGCCGGCGCCACGTTGTGGCCGGGGCAGTTCGTCACCGTGCGGGTGATCCTGGCAGAGGACCCGCAGGCGCTGTCGGTGCCCGAGAGCGCCTTGCAGCAGGGACAGCAGGGGCCGTACGTGTACTGCGTGGTCGAGGGCCATGCCGTGTCGCGGCCGCTGACCGTGGCGCGGATGGTCGACGGGCAGGCGGTGATCGCCAAGGGCCTGCGCGCGGGCGATCGCGTCATCCTCACCGTGCCCAACGAACTGCGCGACGGCACCGCGGTGCAATCCGGCAACCAGCACGCCACGCCGACCGCGGCGGCGACCGGACGGCCTGCGTGAACCTGTCGGCGCTGTTCATCCGCCGCGCGGTGATGACCTCGGTGCTGATGATCGCGCTGGTGCTGGCCGGCGGCATGGCCTACTTCGCGCTGCCGGTCAGCGAGCTGCCCGACGTCAGCTTCCCGACCATCACCGTCAACATGTCGCTGCCCGGCGCCAATCCCGAGACCATGGCCGCGGCGGTGGCGACGCCGCTGGAGCGCCAGTTCAGCGGCCTGCCCGGACTGGACACGATGAGTTCGACCAGCAGCGTCGGCAGCACCCGCATCGTGTTGCAGTTCGCGTTGAGCCGCAATGTCGATGCCGCCGCGCAGGACGTGCAGAACGCGGTGTCGCAGGCGGCCGGCCTGCTGCCGCGCGAGATCAACCCCGCGCAGATCCAGAAGGAGGATCCCAGCGCCGCGCCGATCATGCACCTGATCCTGCGCTCGAAGACCATCGCGCTGCCGCTGCTCAACCAGTTCGCCAAGGATCGCGTGGCGCTGCGCCTGGCCTCGGTGCCGGGCGCCGGCCAGATCGATGTCAATGGCGCGCAGAAGTACGCAGTGCGCCTGTTCGTCAATCCGCACCTGCTCGCCGCCCGCCACCTGGGCTTCGACCAAGTGGTGTCGGCGGTGCAGGCGGGCAACAGCAACGCGCCGGCCGGCACACTGATGGGGCGCGCGCGGTCCTACACCGTGCGCGCCGACGGCCAGCTCAAACGCGCAGCCGATTTCGATGCCATGGTGCTGAGCTATGCGGACGGTGCGCCGGTGCGCCTGCGCGACGTCGGCCATGCCGAGGACAGCGTCGAGAACCTGCAGACCGCCGCCTCGCTCAACGGCCAGCGCGCGATCGAGATCAACATCCACCGCCAGCCGGGCGCCAACACGCTGTCGGTGACCCAGGGCATCCAGGCGGCGCTGCCCGGGATCCGCGCGCAGTTGCCCGGCGACGCCCAGCTCGACGTGCTCTACGACCGCGGCGACTACATCGGCGCCTCGGTGGAGGACGTGGAGTGGACCCTGGTCGGCTCGCTGGTGCTGGTGATCGTGGTGATCTTGCTGTTCCTGCGCAGCTGGATGGCGACCCTGATCGTGGCGCTGGTGCTGCCGACCTCGCTGATCGGCACCTTCGCGGTGATGCGCCTGCTGCACTTCAGTCTGGACAACATCTCGATGCTGGCGCTGACCCTGTCGGTCGGCTTCGTCGTCGACGATGCCATCGTGGTCATCGAGAACATCGTCCGCCACGCCGAGCAGGGCGCCAGCCGGATGGACGCGGCCATCGCCGCCTCGCGCGAGATCGGCTTCACCGTGCTGTCGATGACGGTGTCGCTCTCGGCGGTGTTCCTGCCGATCGTGTTCATGGGCGGGCTGGTCGGGCGGTTGTTCTCCGAGTTCGGCATGGTGATCGCGATCGCGGTGATCCTGTCCGGCATCGTCTCGCTGACCCTCACGCCGATGCTCGCCAGCCGCTGGCTCGACCCGAAGAAGAGCGCTGGCTGGGTGTTCGAGCGCTTCGACCGGCTGGTCGAGGCCAGCGAACGCGGCTACGCGCGCTCGCTGGCCTGGGCGACCGAGCGCATCGGCCTGATGTGCGTCATCGGTGTGGCCACCCTGGTCGGCACCGCCGGCGTCTACGCCGTGGTCGAGAAGGGCTTCATCCCGCAGGTGGATTCGGGAAAGATCGACGGCGATACCCGCGTGCCCGAGGGCACCGCCTTCGCCGACTTCGTGGCCAAGCAGGCGGCGGTGGTGAAGATCATCCAGCGCAATCCCAACGTGGCCAACGTGGAGTCGGTGATCGGCTCGGACAATTCGCTCAGCAACAGCGGGCGCCTGCTGATCGGGCTCAAGCCGCTGTCCGAGCGCAGCGGCAGCGCCGAGGAGGTGATCCAGGACGTGCGCAAGCAGGTCGCCGCGATCCAGGGCATCACCCTCAACATGCGCAATCCGCCGGCGATCGACATGGGGCCGACGGCCTCGAACGGATCGCTGCAGTACGTGCTGCAGTCCACCGACCAGAAGGCGCTGTACGCCCAGTCCGACAGCATCCTGCAGCGCCTGCGGCAACTGCGCGACGTGCAGGATCCGCAGAGCGACCTGCAGCTCAAGAACCCGGAGATCGAGGTGGTGCTGCACCGCGAGCAGGCCGCCGCGCTGGGCGTCACCGCCGCCGGCCTGCAGGACACCCTGGCCAGCGCCTACGGCGGCCGCAAGATCAGCACCATCTACGGCGACACCGATCAGTACGAAGTGCTGCTGCAGGTCGATCCCGCGGCGCAGGCCGACCTCAACGGCCTGGATGCGCTGTCGTTCAACGGCAACCAGAATCCCGGCATCACCGCGATCGGCACGCAGACCTCCAACAGCAGCTCCGGCACCAGCGCGGTGCTGACCGCCGCCGGCGGCCCGATGGTGCCGCTGCGCGCGGTGGCCGACGTGCGCATGGGCGTGGGGCCGGTGGCGATCAACCATTACGCCGGCCTGCCGGCGGTGACGCTGTCGATGAACCTGGCGCCGGGCGTGTCGCTGGGCGAGGCCGCCGCCGGCATCGGCAACCTGATGGCGCAGACCCTGGGCAAGGACGACGCGCGCGCCATCAGCGGCCAGTTCGCCGGTTCGGCGCAGGCTTTCGAGAATTCGATGAAGACGCTGCCGATGCTGCTGCTGATCACCGTGCTGCTGATCTATGGCGTGCTGGCGATCCTGTACGAGAACGCGCTGCACCCGATCACCATCCTGACCTCGCTGCCGCTGGCCGGGTTCGGCGCCATCCTGATGCTGGTGCTGTTCCGTCAGGAGCTCAATCTCTTCAGCTTCGTCGGCCTGATCCTGCTGGTCGGGCTGGTCAAGAAGAACGGCATCATGATGGTGGATTACGCGCTGGACCTGGAGCGCTCGGGCGAGGAACGCTGGCAGCAGCCGCGCGCGGCGATGCTGGAAGCGGCCACGGTGCGCTTCCGCCCGATCATGATGACCACCCTGGCGGCGGTGCTGGGCTCGTTGCCGATCGCGCTGGGTTTCGGCGCCGGCGCCGAGGCGCGGCGCCCGCTCGGCATCGCCGTGGTCGGCGGCCTGCTGTTCTCGCAGGCGCTGACCCTGTATCTGACCCCGGCCTTCCACATCGCGATGGCCGAGTGGCTGGCGCGCCGCCGCGCACGTCGCAACGGCGCCGCGCCGCCGTCGGCGCCGACGCTGCCGGAGCCGGCCTGATGCGCGCGCTCGCGATTGGCGCCGCGTGTCTGCTGTCGGCGTGCAGCCTGACCCCTGCCTATGTGCGTCCCGCCGCACCGATCCCGCCGTCGTGGCCGGTGGGCGACGCCTACCTGGCGCAGCACGAGGCCACGCTGCCGTCGCTGAGCTACCGGCAAGTGTTCGCCGACCCGCGGCTGCAGGCGCTGATCGCGCAGGCGCTGGACAACAACCGCGACCTGCGGATCGCGCTCGCCGATATCGCCCAGGCGCGCGCGCAGTACCGGATCCAGCGCGCGGCTCTGCTGCCGGAGGTGGGGACCAGCGCGACCTACACGCGCTCCTATCGCGGCAAGGGTGCGGCGCCGGGCAACGACGCGACCCAGGGCGGCAACGCAGCGGCCGCACCGGCTGCCGGTTATGCCAGCAACTACGACCTGGGCGTGGGCGTCACCGCGTTCGAACTCGACCTGTTCGGCCGGCTGCACGCGCTGAGCACGGCGGCGCAGCAGCGCTATCTGGAACAGGAAGCCGCGGCCCGGGCCACGCGCCTGACCCTGGTCGGCGACATCGCCACGACCTGGCTGACCTATGCCAGCGATCGCAGCCTGCTGACGCTCGCGCAGGACACCGTGCGCAGCGCCGGCACAAGCGTGGCGCTGACCGCACAGCGAGTGGATGGCGGCATCGTGCCGCACTCGGACCTGGACCAGGCCAACCAGGTGCTGCATGCCGCGCAGGCCGACCTGGCCGCGCAGACCACGGCGCTGGCGCAGGACGTCAATGCGCTGCAGTTGCTGGTGGGCGCTCCGGTCGATCCGGCACTGTTGCCGGGTTCGATCGAGGAGGTCGCGGCCAGCATCGGCGATCCGCCGGCCGGCCTGGACACCAGCGTGCTGCTGCGTCGGCCCGACGTGGTGCAGGCCGAATACGAACTGCGTGCGGTCAACGCCCAGATCGGTGCGGCACGCGCCGCGTTGTTTCCCAGCATCAGCCTGAGCGGCCTGCTGGGCCTGACCAGCACCGCGCTGTCGCAGCTGTTCACCCACGACGCGCGCACCGCGTCGGTGGGCGCCGGCGTCGCCTATACCGTGTTCGATGGCGGCGCGGCGCGCGCCAACGTGCGCTACACCGAGGCGCAGCGCGATGCCGCGGTGGCCGGCTACGAAAAGACCGTGCAGACCGCCTTCGGCGAAGTGGCCGATGCCCTGGCCCGGCGCGGCACCATCGACGCGCAGGTGCAGGCGCAGCGCGCGCTCCTCGCCGATGCCGCCAACACCTACGACGCCAGCGCGCAGCGCTACCGCGAGGGCGTGGAGAGCGCGCTGTCCAACCTGGATGCGCAGCGCAGCTACTACGCCGCGCAGCGCAGTCTGGTTGCGGTGGAACTGACCGCGGCCACCAATCGGGTGACGCTGTACCGCACCTTGGGCGGGGATGCGTCGCTGGAGCCCGCGCCGCGCTGAGCCCGCGCAGCCGCATGGACCGGTGCGCGAGTGCCGCTGCGGAGAACAACAGCGGCCGGTCGCTTGGCGCGCCCGTGTTTCAGCCGGTGTCCAGCACCGCCAGCACTTCGGCCTCGTCCACGTCGGGGACGATCTCGGCGTGGCCGATGCCGCGCCACAGCACCAGCCGCAGGCGTCCGGCCAGGTTCTTCTTGTCCAGGCGCATGCGCGCCAGCAGCGCCTCGGGCGCCAGCCCGGCCGGCAGCGCGGTGGGCAAGCCGAAGTCGTGCAGCAGCGCGCGCAGCTGCGCCGTGTCCTGCGCGCTGGTCATGCCCAGCCGGGCCGACAGTTCCGCGGCCAGCACCATGCCCACCGCCACCGCTTCGCCGTGGTTGAGGTTGGCGTTGTCCGGGGCGCCGTAGCCCTGTTCGGTCTCGATGGCGTGGCCGAAGGTGTGGCCGAGGTTGAGCAGGGCGCGCTCGCCCTTTTCCAGCGGATCGCGGGCGACGATCTCGGCCTTGTGCTCGCAGCTGCGCGCGATCGCCTGCGCCAGCGCCGCCGGCTCGCCGGCCAGCAGCGCGCGACGTTCGGCATGCAGCCATTCGAAGAACAGGGGGTCGCGGATGGCGCCGTACTTGATCACCTCGGCCAGCCCCGCGCGCAGTTCGCGCGGCGGCAGGCTGCGCAGCGTGGCGGTGTCGGCCAGCACCGCGCGCGGCGGATGGAAGGCGCCGACCAGGTTCTTGCCCTGTGGGATGTCCACCGCGGTCTTGCCGCCGACCGAGGAATCGACCATCGCCAGCAGCGTGGTCGGCAATTGCACGCAATCCACGCCGCGCATCCAGCAGGCGGCGGCGAAGCCGGCCAGGTCGCCGACCACGCCGCCGCCCAGCGCCAGCACGCAGGCGTCGCGGGTGGCGCCCAGCGCGGCCAGCGCGGCGATCGCCGCGGCGAAGTTGTCCAGGGTCTTGGAGGCCTCGCCGGCGGGAATCACGAACTCGCCGATCTGCAATTCCGGGCGTGTCGCCAGCAGCGCGCTGCGGACCTGCGCGGCGTACAGCGGCGCCACTTGGCTATCGCTGAGCAGCAACACGTGGCGGCCGCGCACCTGCGCGGCGAGGGCGGCGCCGTCGTCGAGCAGGCCGGGGCCGATGCGGATGGTGTAGGCCGGGTCGCCAGCGACCTGGACCGTGCGCGATGTTGCGGTCATGCAGTGGGTTCCGGAAGTTTCCACGACGCGGCCAGGCGCACGACCAGTTGCGCGGTGGCCTCGGCCGGGGTGAGGTGGTCGGTGTCCAGGATCAGGTCGGCGACCTCGCGGTACAGCGGTTCGCGCACCGCGTGCAGGTCGCGCAACACCTGCTCGCGGTCGCCACGCTGCAGCAGCGGGCGGCTGCGGTCGCGGTGCAGGCGCTGCAGTTGCGCGGCCACGCCCACCCGCAGGTACACCACGAAGCCGTGCTCGCGCATCTCGCGGCGGCTGTCGGCGTTGAGCACGGCGCCGCCGCCGGTGGAGATCAGGTGGCCGGGCGTGCTCAGGATGCTCTCCAGCACCGCGCGCTCGTGCTCGCGGAAACCGGCTTCGCCGGCGTGCTCGAACAGCGAGGCGATGCTGGCGCCGGTGCGCTCGACGATGGTCTGGTCGCTGTCGACGAAGACCAGGCCGAAGCGCTCGGCCAGGCGGCGACCGATGACGCTCTTGCCGGCGCCCATCGGGCCGACCAGCACCAGGTTGGGGGCGGGATTCATCCGCCGATGCTAGCAGAGACCGACGCTGCCACGCGCGCCGCGCAGGCGCGTGCGCGGGGCCTTGCGCGGCGAAGCGTGCGTCGCGCGGTGCATGGCGCGACAATGGCGCATCGTCCGCCGAGTGCCTGTCGCCATGCCCGATCTCTACGCCGAAGCCCTTTCCACGTTCGCCGACCTGTTCGCCGAGGCGCGCACCAGCGACGAGGCCGAATACAACGCCATGGTCGTGTCCTCGGCCACGCTGGAGGCGCGCCCGTCGTCGCGGGTGGTGCTGCTGAAGGCCTACGACGCGCGCGGCTTCGTGTTCTACACCCATCTGGACAGCCAGAAGGGCCGCGAGCTGCAGGCCAATCCGCAGGCCTCGCTGCTGTTCCTGTGGCGGCGCATGCGCGAGGACGGGGTGCAGGTGCGCATCGACGGCGAGGTGCAACTGGTCGCCGCGGCCGAGGCCGACGCCTATTTCGCCTCGCGTCCGCGCATGAGCCAGATCGGCGCCTGGGCCTCGGCGCAGTCGCGCACCTTGGCCTCGCGCGAGGAATTCGAGGAACGCGTGGCCAAGGCCGAGGCCACCTTCGAGGGCCGCGAGGTGCCGCGCCCGGACGGCTGGGGCGGGTTCCGCGTGGTGCCGCGCAGCTTCGAGTTCTGGTACGGCGCCAAGTACCGCCTGCACGAGCGCTGGCGCTACGAGGCCGACGCCGCCGGCCACTGGAGCAAGCGGATGCTGTTCCCGTGAGCGGCGCCGGCCCGGTCTGTCGCGGCACCGCCGCCGCGGTGCGCGCGTGCTCGGGCGAGGCGCACTGAGCGTGGGCCCGCAGCGCATCGTCTGCCTGACCGAAGAGCCGACCGAGACGCTGTACGCGCTCGGCGAGCAGCAGCGCATCGTCGGCATCAGCGGCTTCACCGTGCGCCCGCCGCAGGCGCGCCGCGACAAGCCCAAGGTCAGCGCCTTCACCAGCGCCAAGATCGGCGAGATCCTCAAGCTGCAGCCGGACCTCGCCATCGGCTTCTCCGACATCCAGGCCGACATCGCCGCCGAACTGGTACGACATGGCGTGGAGGTGTGGATCGCCAACCATCGCAGTGTCGACGGCATCCTCGACTACATCCGCCGGCTCGGCGCGCTGGTCGGCGCCGGGCCGCGCGCCAATGCCTACGCCGACGAACTGCAGCGCGGCCTCGATGCCATCGCCGCGCAGGCCGCCACCTTGCCGCGGCGGCCGCGGGTGTACCTGGAGGAATGGGACGAGCCGATCATCACCGGGATCCGCTGGGTGGCCGAACTGGTGGGCATCGCCGGCGGCGACGACGTGTTCCCGGAACTGTCGGTGCAGCCGCTGGCCAAGGCGCGGATCCTGGCCAACGGCGACGAGGTGGTGCGGCGTGCGCCGGACATCATCCTCGGCTCCTGGTGCGGCAAGCGCTTCCGTCCCGAGCGCGTCGCCGCGCGGCCGGGCTGGTCGGCGATGCCGGCGGTGCGCGACGGGCAGCTGTTCGAGATCAAGTCGCCGCTGATCCTGCAGCCGGGGCCGGCCGCGCTCACCGACGGCGTGTGCGCCATCGCCGACATCATCCAGGCCTGGGCCAGGGGCGTGGGCGCGCGCTAGGGCGGGCCCTCCAGGCCAAGAGCCGAACCGGCGCGACGTCCGTGCGTCGCCGCGGCATCGCCCCGCGAACGGATCGCTCTTCCTCGATCCTGCTTGTGGCGCGCGCCACCACGCCGCGGCGGGCGCCGGACGCGACGATTCCGTTAGCCCGCCGCCGGCTGGGTGCGGCCGGCGATGCCCAGGCCGAGCAAGGCCATCAGCGCGGCCACGGCGAAGGTCGACAGGTAGGCAGCGGCGGCCGAGTACGCCAGCAGCGCGGCGAACAGCGAGCCGCCGACCGCCAGCGTGGTTGCCACCGCGATCGCCTCGCTCAACTGCAGCGCCGAACTGTTGCGGCCCTGCCGCGCCGGCGGCGACAGGGTCAGGGTCAGCACCGCCAGGGTCGGGTAGATCAGGCCCATGCCCAGGCCGGTCGCGGTCCAGCCGCCGATCGCCAGCGCTGCCGGCACTGCCGGCAGCAGCGCCAGCGTGGTGGTCGCGATGCCCAGCGCCATCAGCGTGCAGCCCAGCCGCAGCCGCCGCAGGCGGGTGGCATCGCGGCCGTAGTGGCCCTGATACCAGGAACCGGCGAACCAGCCCAGCGCGCCGGCGCTCAGCGCCACGCCGGCCCACACCGGCGACAGCCCGCGTTCGCGCGACAGCAGCAGCGGCAGGAACGCCTCGCAGCCGAAGAACGCCGAGCCGGCGATGCCGCGCAGCGCGATCACGCTGGGCAGGCCGCGCGCGG
>NZ_AQOK01000087.1:0-9476 GCF_000364645.1 Xanthomonas sp. SHU 308
CCAGCCACGGGTCACGCAGCGGCGGGCCGTCGACGTCGCGCAGCAGCTTGGCATGCGCCTCGTCGTCGGACATGTGCCGACTGGAGAACACCAGCCCGCAGCCGACCCGGTGCTGCAGGGCGATATGCCAACGCCACCCAGCCTCGTGCGCAATGGCACGGGTATACGGCACCGGCGGCGCGACCGCCTCGGTCTGCACCGCGACGGCGCGATCGCTGGGCAACCACTCGCGCCAGTCCTCGTAGCCGGTGTGCAGGGTCTGCTCGGTCAGCAGGCCACGGAAGCCGGTGCAGTCGATGAACAGATCGCCCTCGATCACCTGCCCGTCTTCCAGCAGCAGCGACGCGACCGAACCGTCGTGCGCATGTTGCCGCACCTCGCGGATCTGCCCTTCCACCCGGCGCAGGCCGTAGCCTTCGGCCTTCTTGCGCAGGAACTTCGCGTAGAGCGCGGCATCGAAGTGATAGGCGTAGTTGACCTGCGGCTGCGTCTCCAGCGAGAACCGGTCCGCACGCGAGGCCACGCTCTCCAGGCAGAAATCGCCCAGGTCCGACGGCATGCCGCGGCGCAGGCTGTCCAGCCAGAAATGATGGAACGGCGTGGCCCAGGTGCCCTGCCCGATCGTGCCGAACGGATGGATGAAGCGATCGCCCGGACGGCGCCAATGTTCGAACGAGATCGACAGCTTGAACGTGCCGGCCACGGCGCGCAGGAACTCCTGCTCGTCGATCTGCAAAAAGCGGTGGAAGGTGCGGATCGGCGGCACGGTCGACTCGCCGACGCCCACGGTGCCGATCTGCTCGGACTCCACCAGGGTGATGTCCAGGCGATCGCGGAACTGGTGCGCCAGCGCGCAGCCGGCCAGCCAGCCCGCGGTGCCGCCGCCGGCGATGACGAGCTTGCGGATGCGTCCGTCCGTTGTGGTGGCAAGGTTCAAGGTGATGCTCCCATCAGCGATTCAGCCGCGCCAGCAACTGCGCGCGCGTGCGGCGCGCCCGTGCCTCGTCGAACGGGGCCAGTTCGCCCCGCGCGGCCTCGGGCAGATGCTGTCCTGCGCGTTCGCCGGGGCCGAACACGTAGTAGTCGAAGAGCTTGGCCCAGGCCTGCTTCTCGCGCGCCGGCAGATCGCGCAACGCCCACATCGCGTGCTGCAACGCCGTCAGCGGCGAGGGCAGGAACGCCGGCGCACTGCGCCACCAGTAGTTCACCAGCACATTGAACGGCGCGAGGCTGCGTACGTGGTGCCACCACATGCTGGGGATGAACAGCGCATCGCCCGGCTCCAGCTCGACGTGCCGCGCGCTGGCCAGCGCATCGCGGAAACGCGGATAACGCGCGAAGTCGGGGCGGTCGACATCGACCACGCTGACCACCTGGCCGCCCGGCGTCGGCTCCAGCGGCCCCGGATACAGATTGTCGATCTGCTCGGGCGGAAACAGGGTGACGTGGCGCCGGCCCACCGCACAGCAGGCCAGGTTGTCCGGCGTGTCGAAATGACAGGACGCCGTGACCCGGTTGCCGATCCAGATGCTCGGCGGCGCATCGATGCCCTGCCCGGCCAGGCCAGCATCGTTGGCCTGCGCGAACCCCGGCAGCGCCCGCGCGATCGGCAGCGACGCGACATAGTAGGTGGGCGGCCGCGGATCCTCGAAGGTCGCGGCGATCGCGTCCAGCACCTGCGTGAGCGGTCCGCGGCGGACCTCGAAATTCAACTGGGTGAAATCGGCGTTGTAGAACGGGCGTCCTTCGATCCCGGGTTCGCCGAAGGAATACGGAACGGGCACGCCCGTCTCGAAGCTGCGCAGGTAGGCCATTGCGTCCTGCGTGGAGCGCAGCCCGGCCTGTACCAGTCCCCAATCGCGCACGATGCCGCGCAACACCACCGGCTCACCCGCCGCCACCAGGTCCTGCAGTGGCAGCGCGGTGGGCTGCACGCCCTCCAGTGTCCGCATGGCTGCGCCGTCCGGCACGTTCAGTTCCTGCCTGCCGCACCGGCGGCATCCTGCAGGCGCAGGCGTCGCTGCTTCTCGGCGATCAGGCGGCGCATGTTGTGCAGCGAGGCCAGCATCAGATACGCGCCTTCCAGATAGCCGGCGCGGTTGAGCGCGGCCAGCGCGGCGCCGTCCAGTTGGGCCAGGCGCTCACGGTCGATCGCGTGCAGGCCGTTCACGCCGACGCGGTGCTGCGCATCGAGCTGCACGTCGAGCGCCACCGGCTGGATCAAGCCGTGTGCATCGAGCGCGGCGAACATGTCCGCACCGAAGGCACTGCCCTCGTGGATGCCGCGCAGCACCTTGGCGATGTGGTCGAGATAGGGCGTGTTGCCGCCCTGCGGCAGGAATACCGGCTCGCCCTGCAGCGCCGTCACCCGCGGATGCTCCATGTCCACGTGCAGCACCGCGTCCTCGGTCAGCACGCCATCGACCCGCTGCTCCTGGAACCCGATCAGGAACGGCCCCTTGGCCGCCGCCCCGGGGAGATAGGAGGCCATCCAGCGCCGGTCCTGCAGGAACAGGTTTTCGTGCTGCTCGAACCCAAGCAGCGCCACCGACTGCCAGGCGCCGTCCGTCGGATCCTTGCGCAGGAAGATCGGATACTCCCGCTGCAGCTCGGCGTACTCGCTGGGGTAGGCCGGCACCATCCCCACCGCGTCGCCGAACTCCGGACCGAAGTCGGTGGCCACGCGCAGGTCGCGATGGGCGATGTTGTTGAGCATCTCGTAACGCGGCATGGTGATGCGCACTCCCCTCTGGAGCCCGGCACGGGGCGCCGCCGCAATCGCAGCGGCGCCCGTGGCGACATGCGAAGAGAACCTCTCCGCCTTGTTCAGAACTTGTAGCGAACGCCCAGCATATAACGCGGGCTCTGGTCGGCCAGCTTCACGATCATCTTCGAGGTGCGCGAGCGCCAGCGTACGTCCTCGCCGGTCAGGTTGATCGCCTCCAGCCCGAACGACCAGTGATCGTTCAACGTGTAGTTCACGCTGAGATCCCACTGCTCGTAGGGTTCCACATAGTACGGGTTGCGGCTGGTGCCCTGGTTGGCCAGGATCAGGTACTGGTCGCGCCAGTTCCAGGCCAGGCGCACCGACCAGCCGTACTTTTCGTACATCAGCACCGCGTTGGCGGTGTCGCTCAGGCCGGTGAGCGCGAACTGGTCGATGCCCGGGTCGCCACCGTTGTCGTAGCCGACGTCGCCCTTGACGATGGTGTAGTTGGCGAGGATGCCGAACCCGGTGTCGCCGAGGAAGTACTGCCCGCCGAGCTCCCAGCCGTGCAGCTTGGCCTGGTTCTGGTTGATCGGACGGTTGACGTTGAACTCGTACAGCGGATCGTCGGCCTCGCCGTAGAGATCGTAGGCGGCTTCGGTCGCCAGCACCTGCGCGCCAGTGCCGTTGTAGGCGGCCAGGCCGGCCGGGTTGTTGCGCAGCAGGGCCAGCGCGGTGAACAGCGAGGTGTCGTTGGCCGAGCAGGCCGCCGCATTGGCCGGGCCGACCTGGGCCAGACAGGCGCCGCTGGTGAGGAACGCCAGCGCCGACTTCGCGTCCGGACCCGAGGTGGGATCGCGCAGGCCGTACAGATTCTCCTGCACGACGGTGTTGCCGATGAAGTTGTTGACCGACTTGTTCCAGTACGTCACCGACAGATAGCTCGCATCGGCGAAGTACCACTCCAGCGCCAGGTCGAGGTTGTCGGACTCCAGCGGCTTCAGCGACGGATTCTGCGCGTTGCCGCTGGCCCGCGAGGACGGATCGATCAGCACCGAGCCGAAAGGCTGCTGCGCCCCGGGGCCGGCATACAGATTGCCGATCGGCGCGCGCGCGATGCTCTTGCCGAAGGAGACGCGGCCTTTCAGCATATCGGTGAGGTCGATGCTGAAATCCAGGTTGGGCAGGATGTAGCTGTACGTGGTCTTCTCGCTGAACGGCTGCTGCTCGTTGGACAGCACCACGCGGAAGTCGTTGTTGGACTGCCACTCGATCGCCTCTGGTGTGGCGATGATCGAGGTCGACACCACGTCGGTGGTTTCGTAGCGCACGCCGAGCCGGGTATTGGTGCGCCGACCGGCCAGCTCGCCATCCAGTTCCACCTGGAAATACGCCGAGCGGGTCTTTTCCTCCACGAAGTTGTCGGCGGCGCGCTGCGGGCTCACGCCCAGGCCGACGCCGTACTGGCTGGCCGCCCATTCCGCCAGCCGGCCCGCATCGCCGCGCCATGCCGGCCAACTCGTCCCGCCGTAGTCATGGAACAGGCCGATGATGTTGACCGGCTGCATCAGGTTCATCAGGCCGCCGGCGGTATCCCGATCGACGTTGGCCACGCCCCAGTCGCCCAGCGTGGAATACGCCTCGGCAGCCTGGATGCGGTGGGTAGTCGACTTGTTGGTGTCCACGCCGAACTGGAAGCGGCCCTGGTCGAAGCTCCATTCGCCGTCGACGCGCGCCTGCTTGATCTGGCTGATCTGGCTCTGCGAATTGACCCGCAGCACCTGCGAACCGATCTCGCCGGGCACGAAGCCCGGATTGACCACGCCATTGGCCTTGGCCGCGGCAGCGGCGTCGCTCGGATACCAGACCTGGGTGCCGATCGGCAGGCCATTGTTGAAGTTCAGCTCCTGCACCCAGGAGCCGCCGCAGTGCGGCCCGGTGGTGCAGTTGTTGGTGCCGGCGATGCTCATGAACAGCGAGCCGCCACCGGTCAGCGGATCGTTCGGACGGCTTTCGTTCTTCGAGTCGTGCGCGTCGAAGCTGAGCTTGAGCCGGTCGGTCACGTTCCACACCGCATTCAGACCGAGCGAGCCCAGCTTGTACTTCTGCATGCTGCGCTGCTGTTCCAGACCGAAATCCTTGGTGCCGGCGATCTCGCGGATGTAGGTCGGCACCGCCACCGCGCCGCTGGTATCGAACGTCACATCGGTGTAGTTGCTGTTCTGCAGCCACATGCCCTGCTCGCCACGATTCTCGGTGATCTCGTTGGTCGAGTAGGTGTAGTCCAGGGTCAGGGTCAGGCTGTCGGTGGGCGCGAACTGCAGCACCGCCTGGCCGTTGACGCGCTCGCGTTCGAACTCGGAGAACGCATAGCGCAGGTCGTTCGGGCGGGCGTACAGCGCGCCGATCTGCGGCGCATTGACCACGGTCGGATTGCCGGGCATCGAGCCCGTCCACGGCTGCACGTTCCAATAGTTCTCGGTGGCCTGCACCGAGCCGCCCTTGCGCTTCTGGTAGCTCGCGCTCACGCCGACGCCGAAGGTCTTGTCCGGATTGCTGTAGCTGAAGATGCCCGACAGTTCCGGGGTGATGTCGTTGTCGAACGGCTGGCTGCGGTCGGAGACGGCCTTGGCGCCGGCACTGGCGACGATGCCCTGGTGGTCGAACGGGCGCGCGGTCAGGATGTTGATGGTGGCGCCGATGCCGCCGCTGGGCATGTTGGCCTGGCTGGTCTTGTAGACCTCGATGCCATTGATCGCTTCGGCAGCCAACTGGGCGAAGTTGAAGGCACGGGTGCCGCCGTCGACGCCGCCGATGGCGACCTGGCCGGCAGCGCCGAACGCATCGGCGCCCGGCATCTGCCGCCCGTTGAGCGTCACCATGTTGAACTGCGGGCCGAAGCCGCGCGCGGTGACCTGCGCGCCTTCGCCATCGCGCCGCTCGATGGAGATGCCGGTGATGCGCTGCAGCGACTCGGCCAGGTTGGTATCGGGGAACTTGCCGATGTCTTCGGCACTGATGGCATCCACCACGCCCGCGGCGTCGCGCTTGATGTCCATCGCCTGGCTGAGGCTGTTGCGCAGGCCGGTGACCTGGACCGTGTCCAGCTGCGTCGGGCTGCTCTGCGCCTGTTGCTCTGCCGCCGGCGCGGGGGTCGACGCGTCCTGTGCGAATGCGGGATTGATGACAAGGACGCCACCGACGAAGGTGAACATGGCCCTGGATTTGAACTTCGCCAGCGTGCGGCTCATGGACGAGCCCCCAGGTCTGGGCTACGACGAAACATAGAAGCGCTCATGACTCTCCCCTCTGACATGCGATCGATGGATGTACCGCCCCTCCCCTAAGAGGCACGCACGGGCGATGCCCGTCTTCCACGCCGAACATCGCAGCGCGCTCTGCGGTCGCTGCGACTCAAAACTCCGTTTCAGGATTGCCAGACGACGCGCGATAAAGGCTCCCCCCGAGCCCGACTGCCGCTGATTGATAGCGCTATCATCGCGTCACGGCGCAGACTACGCACCCGGGACATCGCTTGTCATCATGCGTCGCAACAAAGGACGGCATTCCTTGAAGAACACCCCCAAAACGACGCGTCGAAGAGGGAACGCCATCACCATCGACGACGTCGCGGCGCATGCGGGCGTCTCGCCGATGACCGTCTCGCGCGTCACCCACGGTCACGCCGGCGTGCGCGAGAGCACGCGCGAGCGAGTGATGCGCAGCGTGCGCGCACTGGACTACCGGCCCAACCCGGCCGCCAGCGCGCTCGCCGCCGCGCAGCACACCTGCATCGCGTTGATCTACACCAACCCCAGCTCCAGCTATCTGCGCGAACTGCTAGTCGGCGCGCTGCGCGGTTCGACCCGCGTGGCGGCGCAACTGGTGATCGCGACCTGGGACGGACTGGGTCCGCGGGCACGCCGCGAGGCCGCACGCACGCTCTGCAGCAGCGTGGCAGGGGTGATTCTCCCCGCGCCCTTGTGCGAATCGAAAGCCATCGTCGCCGTGTTCGTCGACGCCGGCATTCCCGTCGTCTCCATTGCGTCGAGCCGGTTCAGCGACAGGCTGTCCTGCGTGCACATCGACGACCGCCGCGCCAGCCATGACATGGTCTCGCACCTGATCGCGCACGGGCATACGCGCATCGGCTACATCACCGGCGACCCGAACCAGACCGCCAGTGCGCACCGCTGGCAGGGTTACCGCGATGCCCTGGCGGATGCGGGCATCGACTACGACGCCGCGCTCGTGCAGCCGGGCGACTTCACCTATCGCGCCGGGCTCGAGGCCGCCGAGCGACTGTTGGCGTTGCGGGCACGCCCCAGTGCGATTTTCGCGAGCAACGACGACATGGCCTCGGCGGTGGTGTCGGTGGCGCATCGTCGGCGCCTGAAGGTGCCGGAGGATCTGTCGGTGGTGGGATTCGACGACACGTCGGCGTCGACGATGGTGTGGCCGGAGCTGACCACCATCCATCAGCCGGTGGCGGACATGACCGATGCGGCCATCGATCTGTTGTTGCGGGAGATCCGGCAGGCGGCTGGTTCCGAGCGCGCCTATGTCGATCATGTGGTACCGCATCGATTGGTCGCGCGTGATTCGGTCTCGCGACAACTGTTGGATCGCTAGCGTCATCGCGCAGAGTGGGGACTGGAAGGACGACGCCGAGGAATTGCTTCTTCTCACGCGTTACACACACTTGTAGAGGGGCCAGCAAGGTGCCCAGCGCCGAAGGGTGTGTCGTGCAGGACAGCGAGGGTCTGCCCGCCGACTTCCGGGACATCGAGGGGCCGGACTTGCCCAAGCTAGTCGAACGACTAAAGGAACAGGGAGACCTTAGTGACGACGAACAAAGCCTTCGACGCTTTCACGGAAGTCGAGGATGAACTGAGGGTAGAAGTCTTCCGCCAGAGCTACATCGGCGCCTTCAATAGCTGGGCGAAACTGGCCGAGCTTTTAGTTGAAGAGGTCGACCTACTCGACGGCGTCCCGGATAAAATGGTTCGTAGCTTTGATTACGATCGTACGGAAGTGATATACGTATAAGCAGCGATGCATGAAGTTCAGAGCATTACCTCTGGGAGCGCTGAAGTGCCAGATATCGCCCGAATACATCTCGCACTCGCTCCCTTGCCTTCTTAACACGCTTTTCGGCGTCCCGGAGCAACCTGTATTCGGTCTCATGGAGTGTACCGCGGGCTGCAGCAGGTGAAATCCCGGCTAACGAAGAGGCACGCGACTTGATCATCCATGCTTCTCCCTCAATTCTACTCATGAAGCGAGCGACATCGTCGTCGAAAAGAAATGGCGCCTCTATTAAGCAATCCTCAAAAGCGTCCTTTACACCTGCAGGAATATCTGTATAGGGTCTTTCCGGCCGATTCTCATTAGCATGAGCAATTATTCCGGTTCGGTGATATATCTCCGAAATCATGCAATCAAGCATCGCCACAGTCGCTTTATACACGCGCAAGCGACGGTCGTAAGAGTCGAGGCGAAGTTTGACATCATTCGTGTGCCACTGGGCAATCGCAACGGCAACGCCAAGCGCAGCGACACCAGGCCCGAGGCTCGCCTTCAAAATTTCCACTACAGCACGCACGTCAATCTGACCGCCACCAAGCATCTTCGCTCTCCAAAGCACGGCGTTTGATGCAAGAGCATACATGATTGAGAATTTAGAAACTCAGGGCTAATACTTCGTTTCGAGCACCTCGCCGATCCAGCCTCCAACACTTCCTTCTACAACAGCGACACGCGGGGCACTGTGAGCAAACGGTAGGAAAGCAACCACCACTGTGGCGTCAAGCATTTGGCGAGCGCATCCTCAACAAGGAAGACAGCCGTTAGCAATTCTTCTATGACTAGACCAGAGCGATTGCTAAGGCAGCGGATTTTCCTAGAAATAAAGAAATCGGGTGCTTTCAGAACCCCCACGGACTATCCGGCTTATCGCAGCGGTAGAAATTGGTCTCACCCAGAAGGACGTGTGGTTTTTCCCGAATTATTTTCCACGCGTAATCGCTAATGTTGTAAGCAAAGCCCTCTGTCAGCGTGCCGGTGCGAGAAGCGAGGTAGATCACGCCAATCGCTGCCAGTCCAGCTACAACGCCATCTTGATGCCGAAGGAAGTTGGAGCGCGTGTTCTTCGCGAAGTAGTATCGGAGGATCTGCTTCTCCGGCTCTGTCAGCTTCTGGAGGCGCTCAACTATCGCAGTGCGTTCTTGCTTGGTTTCCCATGCCAGCCTAAGACGCCGCCATAGCCAAAGCAGTGCCGATAACGCGGTGAGCACTGCACACACAGCAAACACCAGGCCGACCCAGCTTCTGTAGGCAACGATCCAGTCTGATAGACCAAGTTTTTTGTGGACAGTGGTGGGCAAGAATAGCGCCCCGCCGGCTAGCACCATCCCCGCGAAGAGATAGCGCGGGCCGAGCTTCAGCACGTCCGCAATGCCCTTGATCCACTCCATCTTTCGCCCCTGTCGCACCTGGGTTAATCATATAGCGCCAGGCTTTGCACCGAACGCCAACACAATACACGCATCATACAAACCACAGAACCGCAAAGCATGGCCTTCAGGGGTCGTGACTGCTTGACCACGTCATCCTACGAACTTACTGCGGGGGTGGGTGAGTGTCTGACTATAGACGTGCTAGGTCTTTTGCTGTTGCTGTTGCTCTGGCTTTTGACTTACCGGGTTCCCTTCCGAAGCGGCGAACCAGGCGGGAAAAACCCGAAGGGCGGCGTACATGGATGTACGCC
>NZ_AQOK01000088.1:0-508 GCF_000364645.1 Xanthomonas sp. SHU 308
CTGTGGCTGTTGCCGCGCGCCGGCGTGTTCGGCGCCTCGCTGGCGCACGGCGGTGCGGCCGGCCAGCAAGGCCTGCAGTACGCGTTGAGCTACCGCTGGAACAACGGCCGCTTCAACCTGGCGATGGACACCCAGCGCGCGCAGGCCGGCTACCGCGACGTGGCAGCCCGCTACGGCGCCGCGCCGCCGCGGATCAGCGAGCGCGCTCTGTTCGGCAGCACCTGGGACGGCGTCGGCAACATCGCCCTGAGCTACGTGCGCCTGGCCTACCCCGACAGCGGCGACCAACGCTACGCCAGCCTGTTCTGGACCCGGGCCCTGCCGCGGCAGTCGTCGTTGAACCTAAGCATCAACCAGAACCTGGACCAGGCCCGCGACCGCAGCGTGTACCTGGGCTGGTCGATCGCGCTGGACGGCCGCCGCCAGGCCGGCGTCGCCGTGCAACGCATCGGCGAACGCACCAGTGCGACGGCCGACCTCAGCCAGGCGGCAGCCGCCGACGGCGGCA
>NZ_AQOK01000089.1:0-19403 GCF_000364645.1 Xanthomonas sp. SHU 308
GGCCTGCAGCTGCGGCTGCTGCCGCGGCGTCCAGCGCACCAGCATGGCGCGCTGCCAGACCCAGGCCAGCGGCGCGACCAGCCGCTTGGCCAGGCGCGTGCGCCGCAGCAGGTCGTACAGCCACGACTGCGGCTTGTCCTGCGAGGCGGTGAGTTCGGCGCGGAACTTGTCCGACCAGGCCACGATCGGGCGGAACAGCAACTGGTCGTACAGGGCGATCAGCACCGCCATCGCCATCACCGCCCAGCCGACCGCGGCGAAGTTGCGCTGGGCGATCGCCAGCGCCAGGTACGAGCCGATGCCGGGCAATTCCAGGGTGTGGTCGCCGACGCTGATCGCCTCGGAAGCGACCACGAAGAACCAGCCGCCGGACATGGACATCATCATGTTCCAGATCAGCGAGGGCGTGGCGTACGGCGCCTCCAGCCGCCAGAAACGCTGCCAGGCGCTGAGCCCGAAACCGCGCGACACCTCGTCCAGGTCGCGCGGCACGTTGCGCAGCGATTGATAGAACGAGAACGCCATGTTCCAGGCCTGGCTGGTGAAGATGGCGAAGATCGAGGCCAGCTCGGCGCCGATCTGTCGGCCGGGGAACAGGCCCAGGAAGAAGGTCACGGTGAAGGTAAGGAAGCCCAGCACCGGCACCGACTGCAGGATGTCCAGCGCCGGCACGATCACCCGCTCGGCGCGCCGGCTCTTGGCGGCCAGGGTCGCCACCACGAAGGTGAACACCAGCGAGGCGGCCATCGCCGCGAACATGCGCAAGGTGGTGCGCAGGCCGTATTCGGGGAGCTGCCACAGGTCCAGCGACACCGCGGCGGTGCCGGCCGGCGGCAGCGGCGCGCGCATGTCGGATGCGCCGTGCAGCAGCAACGCACCCAGGCCCAGCAGCAGCGCGAACACCGCAAGATCGTGCAGGTTGGGCAGTACGCCGGGGCGTGCGGCGAGCTGTCCGGGCGCGGAGCGGTCGCGGGCGAATGGCAGCATGGGAAGATCCGGCAGGAGCGGCAGCGAACGCCGCAGGAAAAAGGACGCTGGCGCGGGTCGCGAAGCGGACCGCCCAGTGTGACCGGGGAAGATGTACGCCGTGCGTCAGCCGCTGCCGGCCGCGCGGGTGTCCCCAGACAATGCGCTGCACGCACGCCGTCGCCACACGACGCAACCGCGCAGCGACGGACGGCTCAGGGAGGATGGCGATGGCAGGCGCATGGGCGGCTCCGACGATGGGCAACGCCAGGGGCTACGCTCGGAGTCCTCGCGGATCGGGCTTGCGCACTCTCGGAATCAAGGCCAGCACCGCGCGGGGCTGGCGAACGATCCCGTCCTGAGCGGACGGGACCCATCTGGGACGACCCAGACCGTGGCGGTCCTGTCAGCTCTGTCGCTGCAGCGTCGGTCTAGGATGACTGTCCAAGGAAGGTGGCCTCTGGCCGGAAAACGATGGGCGCGCGCAGTATAGCCAGCTGCTGCGTCGCCGCAAGCCCGTGCAGCGCACGCGGCGCCGCACATTCACTGCGCAGCCAGCACCAGCCGCGGGTGTGTGGCCGGCGCCACCTGCTGGCGCGCGCGCAACCAGGCGGCCAGCTCGCGCGGCGGCAGCGGCCGCGAGTGCAGATAGCCCTGGATCTCGTCGCAGCCCTGCTCCCGCAGCAAGGCCTCTTCCTGCACGGTTTCCACGCCCTCGGCCACCACCTGCATGCCCAGCGCGTGGCCGAGCTGCACGATCGCCTGGGTGACCTTGGCGGTGCCGCTGTCGTGCAGCATGTCCTGCACGAAGCTGCGGTCGATCTTCAGGCGCTGCACCGGGAAGCGATTGAGGTAATGCAGGTTGGAGAAGCCGGTGCCGAAGTCGTCGACCGCCAGCAGCACGCCTTCCTGTTCGAACAGTTCGAAGCAGCGGCGCAGCGATTCGCTGTCGCGGATCAGCGCCGACTCGGTCAGCTCCAGCTCCAGCCGCTTCGGCGACCAGCCATTGCGCTGGCACAGCTCGATGACCCGTTCGGCGAAGCCGCGGTCGCGCAACTGCATCGCCGAGACGTTCACCGAGACCCGGTCGAAGCTCAGCCCCGCCGCATCCCAGGCCGCGGCCTGGCGGCAGGCCTCGCCGATCACCCAGTCGCCCAGGCGCACGATCTCGCCGCATTCCTCGGCGATCGGAATGAACTCGGCCGGGTTGCAATGGCCGTGGCCGGGGCGGTGCCAGCGCAGCAGCGCTTCCACCGCCGGCGCGCGCTCGCCCGCCGCGTGCACCAGCGGCTGATACACCAGCGAGAACTCCTCGCGGTCCAGCGCGCCATGCAGCGCATGCTCGATCTCCAGGCGCCGCTGCGCGCGCAGCAGCACGTCCTGGCTGTAGTAATGGCAGGTGTTGCGTCCGGACTCCTTGGCCGCGTACATCGCCGCGTCGGCGGCGCGCAGCAGGCCGTCGAAGTCCTGGCGCCCCTCCTCCATCAGCGCGATGCCGATGCTGGCGCCGATCTTGATCACGTTCTCGCCGCTGTGCAGCGGCTCGGCCAGCGCCGCGATCAGCTTGCGCGCCACGTGCCCGGCATCGCCCGGCTCGGCCAGGTCGCGCAGCACCACCACGAACTCGTCGCCGCTGAAACGGCCGAACAGGTCGCTGGTGCGCAGCTGCTGATGCATGCGGGTGGCCGCCAGCTTCAGCAGCGCGTCGCCGGTGGCGTGGCCGAAGGAATCGTTGATGCTCTTGAAGCCGTCCAGGTCGACGAACAGCATCGCCAGCGTGGTGCCGCGCTCCACCGCCTCGTGCATCGCCTTCTCGGCCTGCTCGCGCAGCAGCTGCCGGTTCGGCAGGCCGGTCAGCAGGTCGTAGTGGGCCAGCAGCTCGATGCGCTCGCTGGCCTCGCGTTCGCGGGTGATGTCGCGGAACAGCACCACGAAGCGCGGCGGCAGGCCGTCGCGTTCGTCCAGCTCGATCAGCACCTGCACCCAGATGCGCTGCCCGGACGGGCGGTGGAAGCACAGGTCCAGTTGCTCCGGCAGGCCGCCCTCGGTGATGCGCACCAGCGCCGACTCGAACGCATCGCGCGAGTCCTGGGTGTACAACGCCAGCGCATGGTCCAGATCGATGGCCTCCTTGCGCAGGCCATGGATGCGGTAGCACTCCTCGGTCCACTGCATGCGCCGGGTGCCGACCTCGATCTCGCAGCCGCCGATCTTGCCCAGCGCCGAGACGCGGTTGAGCAGCTCGGTGCGCCAGCGGATCAGGGCGTCGGTCTGGCGCTGCTCGGTGATGTTCTGCACCTGGCCGAGCACGCGCTGGATGCGGCCGTCGGCCTCCACCTGCGGCTGCGCCCACACCCGCAGGTGCAGCGGCGACTCGCTGCCACACACCAGCTCGACCTCGAAGTTGGCCGGCTTGGCCTCGCGGGCCATGCGCCGCCAGACCGAGATCAGCTGCGCCATCGAATCGCGGCTGAGCAGGCGCAGCCACCCGCGGCTGCTCGGCGCCTGCTGTTCGTCCAGCCCGGTGACGCGCAGGAATTCGCGCGAGCACCACACCCGGTCGCGCAGCGGATCCCAGGACCAGCTGCCCATGCGGGTCATGCGCTGCGCCTCGCGCAGCAGGGTCTGCTGGTCGCGCAGGCGCTGCTCGAGCAGCTTCTGCTCGTGGATGTCGGTATGCGTGCCGATCATGCGCAGCGGACTGCCGTCGGCGGTGCGCGCGACGATGCGGCCGCGGTCCAGGATCCAGTGCCACTGCCCGTCCTGCCGGCGCAGGCGGAACTCGCACATATAGGTTTCGGTGCGGCCCTCGAAATGCGCGCGGATCGCCTGGCGCAGGCGCTCCTGGTCGTCGCCGTGGACCAGCGGCAGCAACGCGTTCAGGCCGTCGGCCGGGGCATCGCCGGCGTAGCCGAGCATCCGCTTCCAGCGCTCGGAGCGGAAGATGGTGTCGCTGGGGATGTCCCAGTCCCACAGCCCGTGCTCGGCGCTGTCCAGGGCGATCTCCCAGCGGGTGGCGCCATCGCTGCCGACCGGTTCGGGCACGCTGAGGGTATAGGCCAGCAGGCCGCCGCTGTCGTCGCGCACCGCGCGCAGCCAGCCGTCCAGGCGTCGCCCGGCGGTGCCGGGCAAGGCGCAGGCCAGCATGGTCTCGCCGCCGAACAGGCGCTCGCGGGCCGCACGCAACAACTCGGCGTACGCCTCCACGGTGCGCGGCAGCTCCAGTGCCTGCGCTGCCCGGTTCGCCGCCAGCGGCCTGCCATCGGCGTCCAACAGGACGAGCGCCGAGGTGAGCGGGTGCTGCAGCAAGCTTGCGATGACGCCTTGATCCACGCCGAGATGCTCCGTTTCGCCGCCCTGAAGGCCAGCGGTCGAAGGTGATAACGGCACCCGGCGGCATTAATTGAGCGCCCGCACCGCCCGACCATGGGCCGCGGCGGCCGTCAGCGGCTAAGATGTCCGCCGGACACGGACCACCGCAGCAGGCTGCCGGGGCATGCAACCACAACGCGACAGCTCCCTGCCCCATCAGGCGACCTCCGGCATGCGCCTGGCGCAGCGCCTGGACCGTGGCATCTGGAGAGTGGTGCTGCTGTACGTGCTGCTGGGGCTGGCGCTGTCGATCGGCAGCGATCTGGTTTTGGCGCATTTCGTAGACGATCCCCGCACGTTGATCGTCCTGCAGTTGGTCAACGACGCCCTGTTCCTGACCCTGACCGCAATCGCCCTGTACTACCTGCTGCGCCCGCTGGTGCGGGCCGCGGTGCAGGCGCACACCCGGCTGGCGCTGTCGGAGGCCGGCTACCGGCAGATGTTCCACGCCAATCCCAGCCCGATGCTGGTCTACGACCTGGAAAGCCTGCGCATCCTCGACGTGAACCCCACCGCGGTCGCCTTCTTCGGCTGGTCGCACGACGAGTTCGTCGGACTGGAATTGGCGCGGCTGTGGCCGCCCAGCGCCAGCGCCCGCCTGGCCGAGGTGATCGAGACGATCCGGCAGACCCCGTCCAAGACCTGCGTGGTGGCCGAGCCGCTGCGCCTGCGCGACGGTAGCCAGTGCATGGCCGAGGCGCGCAGTACCAGCCTGGACTACCACGGCCGGCAGGCGCGGCTGGTGGTGATCAGCGACCGCAGCGCCGAGTACGACGCGCAGCGCCGCCGCGACCAGGCCCTGCAGCATCTGCAGGAGGCGCAGTCGATCGCGCGGCTGGGCTCCTGGCAACTGGACCGGGCCAGCGGCCTGGGCAGTTACTCCGAGCAGGTCTACCGGATGCTCGGCCGGCGCGTGCCGGACCAGCCGCGCCAGCACCGCCTGGAAGAGCTGCTGGTCCCGCCCGACGTGGCCTCGCAGGCGCGCATCCAGCGGGTGATCGAGGACCTGTGCGGCAGCGCGCCGCTGCAACTGGACATGCTGCTGCCGGTGCTGGCCGCCGACGGCCAGGCGCGCATGCTGCATCTGCGCGCCGAATCGTCCAGCGACGACGCAGGCGGCGCCTGCGTGCACGGCACCCTGCAGGACGTGACCGAGCACGAGCGCTCGCGGCGCCTGCTGCACGAGCGCGAGGAGCAGTTCCGCGAACTGGTGCGGGTGCTGCCGGACGGTGTGGCGATCCTGCACCAGGAACACGTGCTGTACGCCAACGCCGCCTGCGCCGGGCAGTTCGGCTTCGAGGGCGAGAACCTGCTCGGCGAGCCGCTGCAGGGCCTGGTCGACAGCGCCGACCTGGCGCTGGTACGGCAACGGATGGGCGCGGCCGGGGCCAAGGGCGAACGCGGTGCCACCGCACGCATGTGCCGCCGCGACGGCTCGCTGTTCCATGCCGGGCTGTCGTTCGGCAACGTCCGCTACAGCGGCCGCGACTGCAAGCTGCTGATCGTGCGCGACCTCAGCGAACCGGAGCGCATGCGCGACGCGCTGGCGCAGAGCAACCGCGAACTGCAGGCGATGGCGCGGCGCCTGTTCTCGCTGCAGGAAGACGAGCGCCGGGCGATCTCGCGCGACCTGCACGACGATATCGGCCAGGCCATCACCGCGATGAAGCTGTCGGCGCACGCGGCGCTGGACGAGACCGACGCCGAGCGCCGCCGCGAGGATCTCAGCGAGATCGTGAACCTGGCCGACAGTAGCATCACCAAGCTGCGCAACCTGTCCACGCTGCTGCGGCCGCCGCAACTGGACGCGCTGGGCCTGGAAGCGGCGTTGCGCTGGCAGGCCGGCATGCTGTTCCGCGCGTCGCCGGTGCGCCTGCACCTGGACATCGCCACCCTGCCCGAGCGCCCCAGCGGCGAGGTCGAACAGGCCTGCTTCCGCATCGCCCAGGAGAGCCTGACCAACGTGCTGCGCCATGCCAGCGCCGGCGAGGTGCGGATGACCCTCGGCGACGAGGAACGCCAGCGCCTGCGCCTGGAAGTGGTCGACGATGGCGACGGTTTCGATCCGGCCGGGCCGCGCGGCCTGGGCCTGATCGTGATGCGCGAGCGCGCGCAGAGCGCCGGCGGTACCCTGCAGATCGACACCGCGCCCGGCGCCGGCACCCGGGTGACGCTGTGCCTGCCCTACACCACCGCGGCACCACCGTCGCCCCCGCCTGGAACCTGAGCCGATGTGGAATCCCGCCAGCGCCGTACCCGTGGACGACGAACTGCCGTCGCGCCTGGGTGCGGGCCATCCCGCCCTGACCGGCATGATCGCCGAGGCGCTCGCCGGCGGGCCGGGGGTGATGCTGCTGCACATCGACATCGACCACTTCGCCTCGATCAACGAGAACATGAGCCCGGAGGTCGGCGACCAGGCGCTGGCGCTGCTCGCGCACCGGCTGCAGGCGCACCTGCGCGGCCGCGGCCTGCTGTGGCGCCATGGCAGCGACGAACTGGTGATGGCGGTACCGCGCACCGCCGACGTGCCGCCGCCGGAAGCCTTCGCCGAGGAGATCCGGCAGCAGATCGAGCTGCCGCTGTCGGTGCTGCCGTACACCCTGTTCATGACCGGCAAGATCGGCGTGAGCCTGTGCCCGGAGCATTCCACGCGGTTGTCGACCCTGCTCGACTTCGCCGAGGATGCGGTCTACCAGGCCGCGCGCGAAGGCGGCAACCTGGTGCGCCTGTACGCCGCCGACGGCCCGCCCAGCGCGCACAGCGAGAGCATCATCTCGCGGCAGATCGTCGACGCCATTCCCAACGGCGAGCTGCGCCTGCGCTACCAGCCGATGGTCAGCGCCCGCGACGGTCGCGTGGTCGGCATGGAATCGCTGCTGCGCTGGCAGTCGCCGACCCTGGGCATCCTGGTGCCGGAGCGCTTCATGCGCACCGCCGAGCGCCTGGGCGTGATCGTGCAGATCGGCACCTGGGTGATGGAAGGCGCGCTGCGCCAGGCGCGGCTGTGGCGCGACCAGGGCTTCGACGACTTCACCATCGCGGTCAACGTCTCCACCCTGCAGCTGCTGCGCCCGACCTTCTTCAACGAGGTGATGTCGGCGCTGCAGGCGGCCGGGGTACCGCCGCAGATGGTGGTGCTGGAGATCAACGAGAGCGCGTTGACCAACAACGTCAACTTCGTCCACGAGACCCTGGCTAATCTCTGCCGCGAAGGCATCAGCCTGAGCCTGGACAACTTCGGCACCGGCGACTCCAGCCTCAGCGCGCTGGTGCGCTACCCGGTTGACAAGCTGAAGATCGACCGCAGCTTCATCAAGAGCGCGCCGGCCGGCAACCGCGAGGCGGCGATCGCCCGCGCGATCATCGCCATGGGCCACCAGCTGGGCATGGTGGTGATCGCCAACGGCGTCGAATCGCAGGCGCAGCTCGGCTTCCTGCGCCGCAACGACTGCGACATCTTCCAGGGCTATCTGTTCGGCGAGCCGATGTCCGCCGAAGCGGCGGGCATGGCCCTGCGCCGGCGCTACCTGCGCCCGGAATCGTTCACCGAGACCCGCCCGGACCGCACCCTGCTGCTGCTCGACGACGAGGAGAACGTGCTGCGCTCGCTGGTGCGGCTGTTCCGCCGCGACGGCTACCGCATCCTCGCCGCCGGCAACGTCCGCGACGCCTTCGACCTGCTCGCCACCAACGACGTGCAGGTGATCCTGTCCGACCAGCGCATGTCCGACATGAGCGGCACCGAATTCCTGGGCCGGGTGAAGATGCTCTACCCCGACACCATCCGCCTGGTCCTGTCCGGCTACACCGACCTGGCCACCGTTACCGACGCGATCAACCGCGGCGCGATCTACCGCTTCCTGACCAAGCCGTGGAACGACGACGAACTGCGCGAACACATCCGCCAGGCCTTCCGCACGCACGACGAACAGCGGCGGGATGCGGGGCCCTGAGGGGCCGGGAATCGGGAACGGGGAATCGGGAATGCGAAAAGCCGCATTGCGGCTTTTCATTTTTCAGGTCAGGTCACTGAGGCGAGATCGGCGACACGGAAAGCGAACAGCGTCAGCGCTCCCGCTTTTCCTACTCCCCATTCCCGATTCCCCATTCCCAGCTATTAGGGCTGCCTAACAGGAATCACGATCCGGACCGTCGAGCCTTGAACAGCGACGGGATTCGGGGTCCTGAGGGGCCGGGAATCGGAAACGGGGAATCAGGAATGGGAAAAGCCGCATTGCGGCCTTTCGTTTTTCAGGTCAGTTCATTGAAACGACATCGGGTGCGGAAAGCGGCAGCGGCAGTGTTCCCGCTGTTCCGATTCCCCATTCCCGATTCCCCATTCCCAGCTACTTCGGCTGCCTAACCGGAATCACGATCCGGAACGTCGAGCCCTCGCCGACGACGCTGCTGACATCGATGCGGCCGTGGTGCTTGTTGACGATGCCGTAGGAGATCGACAGGCCCAGGCCGGTGCCGCTGCCGACCGGTTTGGTGGTGAAGAACGGGTCGAAGATGCGCTGCAGCAAGTCCGCCGGAATGCCGGCGCCGGAGTCCTTGAACTCGATCCACACCTCCTCGCCGTCCTGGCCGGTACTGACCACGATGGTGCCGCGCTCGCCGATCGCCTGGCCGGCGTTGAGCAGCAGGTTCATGTACACCTGGTTGAGCTCGGACGGCAGGCACTCCACCAGTGGCAGGTTGCCGTAGTGGCGCTCCAGGGTGACCTTGTACTTGAGCTCGTTCCAGATGATGTTGATCGTCGATTCCAGGCCCGAATGCAGGTCCACCAGCTTCCACGACTCCTCGCGGCCGGAATAGGAGAAGTCCTTGAGGTCGCGGACGATGCGGGTCACGCGCTCGATGCCTTCGCGCGACTCGGCCATCAGTTGCGGCAGGTCGCGGCTGATGAAATCGATGTCGAAGCGGTTGCGGATGTCGTCGATCTCCGGGATCAGCGCCTTCGGATCCGGCGCGCGCAGGGCGCGCTCGTAGGCCTCGATCAGGGTGAACAGGCTGCGCAGGTATTCCTGCAGGCTGCCCAGGTTGGAATGGACGTAGCCGATCGGGTTGTTGATCTCATGGGCGACGCCGGCGGCGAGCTGGCCGATCGAGGCCATCTTCTCCGACTGCAGCAGTTTTTCCTGGGCGCCGTTGAGGCGCAGATAGGCCTGGCGCAGTTCGGCGTGGCGTTGCTGCAGTTCCTGTTCGTAGTCCTGCTGGCCTTCGATGCCCTGGATCAGCATCAGGTAATGGCCGCCGTCCGCGTCGGCGTGGAAGTACAGGTGCGCCAGCACCACGTGCTGTTCGGTCGGCAAGCTGCCGCTCCAGCGGCCACTGCTGCGCGCCTGCGACAGCGCGTCGCCCGGCAGCCACTGCGCCAGATGCGAGGCCAATGCGCCGGTGTCGGCGCTGGAGGAGAGATGGCGGCGCGCGGCGCTGTTGGCGAGCAGCAACTGGCCGTCGGCGCGGAACAGCACCACGCCTTCGTAGAGCAGTTCGCTCAGGGCGAGCAGGTTCTCGCGTGCGGGCAGGACGAGCGGTGCGTTGGGATTGATTTCGGCGAAATTCACGACAGGCGGCGGGCGATCGATGGATGCCCAATATACGCCGTTGCCGCCGGCGGATGCGCGTCCCGCAGTGGGACTGCGCCGCGGCTTAGGCGACCGCCAGCGGACGCTGGGAGAGCGGCGTGCTGGACTCGCCGTTGGCGTCGTAGGAGGACGCGCTCTCGCTGCGGCCGAGGTGGCGCAGCGCCCAGTTGACCTCGCGTCGGCGCCGCGACAGTAGCGCGCCGTTGGCGCGATTGGCGTCGGCCAGCTCACGCAGCCGCAGTTCGGCCTCGGCGCCGGCGGGCACGTCCGCCTCCAGTGCGCGCAGTGCCGCCAGCTTGGCGCTGGTCGCCTGCATGAGGCCTTCCACGTTGTGATCCAACAACGCCTGGCGCTCGCCGGCGAGCGCGTCGCTGAGCTGCTGCAGGGGGTTGGTCACGGACATGTTCATGCGCCGAGTTGCCGATCCATGTCGATCATGCGGCTGGCGATCGCGTCGGGGTTGATCTTGTAGCTGCCGTTCTGCAGCGCCGAGCGCACCGCATCGACGCGGCTACTGTCCACCGCCGGCGCGGCCGACAGTTGGCGCTGCAGGGTCTGCAGGCCGGACGCTTCGCCGGTCAGGCGCAGGCTATCGGTGGCTGCGGCCGCACCGACCGCACGCTCCTTGCCTTCCTCGGACGCGCCGGAGGCGGCCTTGGTCGAGACGGACGACGTGCGAAGGGTGGCCGGGCTCGGCAAACTCCCTTCAATTTTCTGGGTCATGACGGACATCCTGTTACGGGTTCGGTGTAGGTAACGGCACAGCGTCGGAGAACTTTAGCCGGATTCTTAGCGCGTCACTAAAACGTCGCCATTTTGTGACACAGTTCCCTGAACGATGCGCTTGGACGACAGGTTTTCGACGGTCACCCGCTCGTTTTCGCCCGCATCGCCCAGTGCACGGCCGGACATGCGCACTTCCAGGCCGCCACTGCGTGCCACCAGCGCCACATTGTCGCCGCGCCGGACCAGCCGCGGCGCGACCAGGTCGGTGGCGGACAGCAGGGTGCCGGCCGGCAGGGTTCGCCGCACCACCTTGCCGATCGCCGCTTCCGGCTCGGTCATCGCGGCGCCGACGATGCGCGCCGCGTCGCGCTTCTCGGGGACGATATCGGCCGCGCCGATGGTTTCTCCAGCGGACAGGCCGCGCGCCAGCACCAGCACATGCTGCATGCGCCGCACCTTCACCGGCACGAACAGCCGCCAGCCGGTCTCGCGCGGGCAACTCACCTCCACGGTCGTGGTGCCGGTCGGCTGCGCCTGCAGCGGCACCGGGCACAGCGGTACCCGCACCGAGGGGTCCAGGGTCGCCTCGGCATCGGCGTCGGCCCCGGCCAGCGACAGCGCCGCGGCGCGGATCGACTCCACCGACTGGAAGTCCGCAGCCCAGGCCGGCGTCGCCGCCAGCAGGACCAGCAATAGGATCGGGCGCATGGCCGTCTCTCTGGGAAAGGTCGCCGGCACCATGCAAACGCCGTGCCGCAAACCGCACGTCCGATCCGGACCGCGCCCTCAAGTTCCGCCGCGCAGGCGCCGATATGAACGCCATGAGTCATGACCTTCTCAACCGAATCGACCAGCGCACCCGCTTGGCGGGCCACAACCGGCTTGCCCTGCTGCTGTTCCGGCTGGGCGGTCGTCAGCTTTTTGGCGTGAACGTCTTCAAGGTGCAGGAAGTGCTGCGCCGGCCGGAGCTGTTCCAGGTGCCGGGGCTGCCGCTGCAATTCTCCGGCGTCGCCGACGTGCGCGGGCGCTCGGTGCCGGTGCTCGACCTGGGCCTGGCCATCGGCCATCCGGAGCGCGAGCCGAACGCGGACACCGCCCCAGGCTATCTGGTGGTGACCGAATTCAACCGCTCGGTGCAAGGCTTCCTGGTCAGCGGCGTGGAACGCATCGTCAACATCGCGGTGGAGGACATCCATCCGCCGCCGGAACTGGGCGCCGAGTCCAGCTACCTGACCGCGGTGACCCGTTTCCAGGGCGAGCTGATCCAGGTGATCGACGTGGAAAGCGTGCTGGCCGACATCGCCCAGACCCGGGTCGAGGCCAACCTGGACCCGTCGCTGGCGCTCACCGGCCCGCAGCTGCAGGTGCTGGTGGTCGACGACTCGCGGGTGGCGCGGCAGCAGATCCGCAGCGTGCTGGACCAGCTCGGGGTCGGCGCGACCCTGCTGTCGGACGGCCGCCAGGCCCTGGACCATCTCTTGCAGATCCACGCCGCCGGCGAGAATCCGGCCGAACGCTACGCCATGGTGATCTCGGACATCGAGATGCCGGCCATGGACGGCTACACGCTGACGACGGAAATCCGCCGTCACCCCGGGCTGGCCGGCCTGTACGTGCTGTTGCACACCTCGCTGTCGGGCGTGTTCAACAATGCGATGGTCGAGCGCGTGGGCGCCAATGCCTTCGTGGCCAAGTACAGCCCCAACGAGCTGGCCGAGTACGTGCTGACCCGGCTGCGGGTGGTCGCCGCGGCAGCGCAAGCGGCCGCCTGACCCGGGCGCCGGGTCTCGCTGCGCGGCCTGCCTGACGTTCTAATAGAGCGCGGGCGTCCCCCGCCTCCCGAGGCACCCCCCTGATCTCACGGGCCCCCGCGCCCGCCTTTGGCACGCGCCTTGCCTGTGGTTTCGGCAACGAACCGCGGGATCGTGCCATGTCCAATCCGATCACAGCCTACTTCGGCGTCCATGGCGACGCCCTGCCGCTGCGCGAGCAGCGCATGAAGCTGATCGCCAGCAACCTCAGCAACGTCGACACGCCCGGGTACAAGGCCCAGGACCTGGATTTCGACGCGGCGATGCGTGCCGCGCAGGGACAGCGCGAAGGCACCCAGCTCGCGGTCGACGACAGCCGCCACATCGCGGTCGGCGGCGATGGCCTGAATCCGTTCCAGATCACCCGGGCCGCCAGCCAGCCCAGCATGGACGGCAACACCGTCGATCCTGACGCCGAACGCGCCGCCTACGGCCGCGCCGCGCTGGAGTACCGCGCCTCGCTGAGCTTCCTCGAATCCAAGGTGCGCAGCATGCTCACCGCGATCACGGGCCAATAAGCATGAGCAACCTGCCGATCTTCGACGTCGCCGGCTCCGCGCTGCAGGCGCAGTCGGTACGCATGAGCACCATCGCCAGCAACCTGTCCAACGCCGATTCGGTGGCCGGTTCGGCGGAGGCGGCCTACAAGCCGATCGAGCCGATCTTCCAGGCGGTGCGCAACCCGCACGACAGCAGCCTGACCTCGGTCAACGTCAAGGAAATCGCCCAGACCAACGCACCGCCGATCAAGCGCTACGAACCCGGCCATCCGCTCGCCGACGCCGAGGGCTACATCTATTCGCCCGATGTGGATCCGGTCTCGCAGATGGTCAACCTGATCTCCGCCTCGCGCAACTACCAGGCCGGCGTGGAGGTGCTCAACACCGCCAAGGAACTGGCGCTGGCCACTCTGACCATGGGCCGCTGATCCGCCCTCCTTCCGCCGCGTCACGTCCCAGGACCGCTTCCATGAGCAGCGTCACCACCTCCACCGACACCTATTCCAGCCTGGGCCTGAGCGCCTCGGCCAACACCAGCACCACCAAGAACAAGGCGCTGCAGCAGGCGGACTTCCTGAAGCTGATGACCGAGCAGCTGCAGCACCAGGATCCGCTCAAGCCGATGGACAACAGCCAGATGGTCGCGCAGATGGCGCAGCTGTCGACCGTGCAGGGCATCGGCGACCTCAACAAGACCGTCACCGCGCTGTCCTCGTCGATGAGCACCGACCAGGTGCTGCGCGGCGCCAATCTGATCGGACACAAGGTGCTGGTGCCGTCGGCGACGCTGCCGCTGGGCGCCGAGGGCAGCACCGGCGGCCTGGTCGCGGCCAAGGCCGCCGGCGTGGTCGACGTCACCGTCAGCGACGCCACCGGCCAGCCGATCAAGAAGATCAGCCTCACCGCCGACAAGGCCGGCCAGCTCGATTTCGCCTGGGACGGCACCGACGCAAGCGGCAAGCGCATGCCGGCCGGCAGCTACAGCATCACCGCTGGGCAGACCGATGCCCAGGGCAACCAACTGTCCCTGTCCACCTACGTCCAGGCGCCGGTCGAGAGCGCCATCATCGGATCGGACGGCATCTATCTCGATCTGACCGGGCTCGGCACCACGCCGCTGACCAACGTCCTCCGCGTCAGCTAACGCCACGCCGACATCCACAGGAGTCCACCATGGGTTTCAATACATCGCTGTCCGGCCTCAGGGCGGCCAATACCGACCTCAACGTCACCGCCAACAACATCGCCAACGCCAACACCACCGGCTTCAAGGGCTCGCGCGCCGAGTTCGCCGACCAGTTCACGCTCAACGGCTACGGCCTGGCGCGCAACGCGGTGGGGTCGGGCGTGCGCGTCAGCAACGTCGCCCAGCAGTTCTCGCAGGGCACCATCGATCCGACCGGGCGCAGCCTGGACCTGGCCATTTCCGGCTCCGGCTTCTTTACCCTCTCCAACAACGGCGCTCGCGTGTACTCGCGCGCCGGCAACTTCCAGACCGACGCCAACGGCTATGTGGTCAATCCGCAGGGCGCGCGGCTGCAGGTGTTCCCGCCGGCGAGCAACGGCAACGGCTTTGCGGCCGGTACGCTGACCGACCTGCAGTTGCTGACCACCGACAGCCCGCCCAAGCAGAGCAGCACGGTCAACCTGACCTTCACCCTGCCCGGCAACACCCAGCCGCCGACCGTGGCCACGTTCGATCCGAACGACGCCAACAGCTACAACAACTCCAGCGGCGGCACCACCGTCTACGACTCGCTGGGCGTTGCCCACGTGCAGACCTCGTACTTCGTCAAGACCGCCACGCCCAACCAGTGGACCGTCTACAACTACGTGGACGGCGTCGCCGCCGGCGGCGCCAGCACGCTGCAGTTCTCCAACAGCGGCGCGCTGGTCAGCCCGGCCGACGGCAAGATTCCGCTGGGTTCCTTCACCCCCGCCACCGGCGCCGGCACCCTGTCGCTGACCCTCAACGTGTTCGGGTCGACCCAGTACGGCGAAGCCTTCGCCCTGCGCGGCGCGACCCAGGACGGCTACGCCAGCGGCAAGCTCAACTCGATCAGCATCGACGAGAAGGGCATCGTCTACGCGCGCTACTCCAACAACGCCGACAAGGCGCTGGGCCAGATCGCGGTGACCAACTTCGTCAATCCGCAGGGCCTGAGTTCGCTCGGCGACAACGCCTGGGCGGAAAGCTCGGCATCGGGCATCGCCCGCACCGGCTCGCCTGCGACCTCGGACTTCGGCAGCGTGCAGTCCGGCGCACTGGAATCCTCGACCGTCGACCTGACCGAGCAGCTGGTCAACATGATCGTGGCCCAGCGCAACTTCCAGGCGAACTCGCAGGTGATCTCGACCCAGGATCAGGTCACGCAGACCATCATCAATATGCGTTGATGACCGCCGGGAATCGGGAACGGGGAAACGGGAATCGTAAACGCGGTTCCCGCCACCGACCTCCCGCTTTCCGCCATTCCCGATTCCCCATTCCCGGTTCCCTCCAATGGACAAAGCCCTCTACGTCGCCATGACCGGCGCCCGCGCGTCGCTGCAAGCGCAGGCCACCGTGTCGCACAACCTGGCCAACGTCGAGACCTCCGGGTTCAAGGCGGCGCTGGCCAATACCGAGGCCTATCGGATTCCTGGCGCCGGTTATCCGTCGCGGATCGATGCGCTGCACATCGACCAGGGGTTCAACCGCGACGTCGGCGCGCAGCACCAGACCGGCAATCCGCTGGATCTGTCGCTGGATGCCGATCGCTGGCTGGCGGTGCAGTCCGCCGACGGCAAGGAGGCCTATACGCGCGGCGGCGAATTGGCGCTGACCCCGAACGGCCAGCTGGTCACCGCCAGCGGCCATGCGGTGCTCGACGACCAGGGCAATCCGGTGGCGATTCCGCCGCACCAGTCGCTGGAGATCGGCAACGACGGCACGGTGTCGATCGTGCCGCTGGGCGAAGCGCCCACCGCGATGAGCACCATCGCCACGCTGAAGGTGGTGCAGGCGCCGGCGGACCAGCTCACGCGCCGGCCCGACGGCCTGATGCGCAACGTCAGCGACGATCCGGCCAAGGCCTTTGCGCCGGCCACCGGCAATTCGCTGCGAACCGGGGTACTCGAGGGCAGCAACGTCGATGCCGCCGGCGCGCTGGTGCAGATGATCCAGTTGCAGCGCCAGTTCGAAATGCAGGTGAAGGTCATCAAGAACGGCGACGAGAACGCGCAGTCGGCCAACACCCTGCTGCGTCTGAACGGCTAAGGCACGCCGCGGCGCCAGCGGCGCCGGTTTGGCACGGCACGTGCATCACTCCCTGCGCCCCCGGCGCGTCGTGCCGGGGCCACCATCAGAGGAACTCGGGTCATGAATCAGGCTTTGTGGGTCGCCAAGACCGGACTGGATGCGCAGCAGACGCGCATGTCGGTCGTCTCCAACAACCTGGCCAACACCAACACCACCGGTTTCAAGCGCGACCGCGCCAACTTCGAGGACCTGCTGTACCAACAGCTGCGGCAGCCAGGCGGCGCCAGCTCCTCGCAGACGCAGCTGCCCTCGGGCCTGCAGGTGGGTACCGGCGTGCGCGTGGTCGCCACCGCCAAGGATTTCGAGCAGGGCAGCCAGCAGCAGACCGATCGCGCCCTGGACGTGATGGTCAACGGCCGCGGCTTCTTCGAAGTGCAGATGCCGGACGGCACCTCGGCCTACACCCGCGACGGCAGTTTCCAGATCGATGCGCAGGGCCAGCTGGTCACCAACAGCGGCTACCCGATCCAGCCGGGCATCCAGATCCCGGAAGGCGCGCAGTCGGTGACCATCGGCTCCGACGGCACGGTGAGCGTGCAAGTCGCCGGTACCGCCGCGGCGCTGCAGGTCGGCGCGCTGACCCTGACCGACTTCATCAATCCCTCCGGCCTGCAGGCCCAGGGCCAGAACCTGTATGTGGAAACCGCCGCCTCCGGGCCGGCGACGAACGGCACGCCCGGTCTCAACGGCCTCGGCAAGATCGCGCAGGGCGCGCTGGAAGGCAGCAACGTCAATGTGGTGGAAGAGCTGGTGAGCATGATCGAGACCCAGCGCGCCTACGAGATGAACGCCAAGGCCATCTCCACCACCGACTCGATGCTCGGCTATCTGAACAACAACGTCTGATCCCCTCGCCTCCGGAATCCGCCATGTCGCGCCTGTCCTCTCTCTCCTTCTCCGCCGCGCTGCTGCTGCCGGTCCTGCTCGGCGGTTGCGCCGGTCTGGGCGTGGCCGCCGGCGACGTGCGTCCGTACGCGCCGATGGCGCCGATCGTGCCGGTGATGGCGCCGCAGGCGCAGCCGACCGCGGGTGCGATCTACGCCGCCGGCCCCGGCCTGCAGCTGTACTCCGATCGTCGCGCCCGCGACGTCGGCGACCTGCTGACCATCACCCTGGTCGAAAGCACCAACGCCAGCAGCACCGCCAACACCAGCATCAGCAAGAAGGATGCGGTGACCATGGCCACGCCGACGCTGCTGGGCGCGCCGCTCACCGTCAACGGCACCAACATCCTCAACAACTCCACCAGCGGCGACCGCAGCTTCGCCGGCAAGGGCAACACCGCGCAGAGCAACACCATGCAGGGCAGCATCACCGTGACCGTGATGCAGCGCCTGCCCAACGGCAACCTGGTGATCCAGGGCCAGAAGAACCTGCGGCTGAACCAGGGCGACGAACTGGTGCAGGTGCAGGGCGTGGTCCGCGCCGCCGACATCGCCCCGGACAACACCATTCCCTCCAGCAAGGTGGCCGAAGCGCGCATCGCCTACGGCGGCCGCGGCGCGGTCGCGCAGTCCAACGCGATGGGCTGGCTGAGCCGCTTCTTCAACTCGCGCATCTCGCCGTACTGAGGCCCGCCATGACTCTTCTGTCCCTGCCCTGCCGCCTGCTCGCCGCCGTCGCCCTGTGCGCCGGTCTGGCCGCGCCGGCCGCGGCCGAACGCATCAAGGACCTGGCCCAGGTCGGCGGCGTGCGCAACAACGCGCTGGTCGGCTACGGCCTGGTGGTCGGCCTGGACGGCAGCGGCGACCGCACCAGCCAGGCGCCCTTCACCGTGCAGAGCCTGAAGAACATGCTCGGCGAGCTGGGCGTCAATGTGCCGGCCAACGTCAATCCGCAGCTGAAGAACGTGGCCGCGGTGGCGATCAGCGCGCAGCTGCCGGCGTTCGCCAAGCCGGGCCAGACCATCGACATCACCGTCTCCTCGATCGGCAACGCCATCTCGCTGCGCGGCGGCACCTTGCTGATGGCGCCGCTGAAGGGCGCCGACGGCCAGGTCTATGCGGTCGCGCAGGGCAACCTGGTGGTCGGCGGCTTCGGCGCGCAGGGCAAGGACGGTTCGAGGATCTCGGTGAACGTGCCCAGCGTCGGCCTGATCCCCAACGGCGCGACGGTGGAACGTGCGCTGCCGGACGTGTTCGGCAACACCGGCGAGATCACCCTGAACCTGCACCAGCCCGATTTCACCACCGTCTCGCGCATGGTCTCGGCGCTGGAAAGCACCTTCGGCCCCGGCAGCGCGCATGCGGTGGACGGGTCCACCGTGGCGGTGCGTTCGCCCACCGACCAGAGCGCGCGGATCGGCCTGCTGGCACGGATCGAGAACGTCGAGCTGTCGCCGGGTGCGGCACCGGCCAAGGTGGTGGTCAACGCCCGCACCGGCACGGTGGTGATCGGCTCGCAGGTCCGGGTCAGCCCAGCGGCGATCTCGCACGGCTCGCTGACGGTGACCATCAGCGAAGGCACCCAGGTCAGCCAGCCCAATGCGCTGAGTGGCGGCCAGACCGTGGCCACGCCCAAGTCCACCATCACCGCCACCAACGAAGGCAGCCGCATGTTCAAGTTCGAGGGCGGCACCTCGCTGGATCAGATCGTGCGGGCGGTCAACGAGGTCGGCGCCGCGCCTGGCGACCTGATCGCGATTCTGGAAGCGCTCAAGCAGGCCGGTGCCCTGAGCGCGGAGCTGGAGGTGATCTGACATGCGTATCTCGGCCGCTCCCTTCGACCTGCACGCCTCTACCCAGAACGATCCGGCCAAGATCGACAAGGTCTCGCGCCAGCTCGAAGGGCAGTTCGCCAACATGCTGGTCAAAAGCATGCGCGAGGCCAGTTTCGGCAATTCGCTGTTCCCCGGCGAGAACCAGACCTTCCGCGACATGTACGACCAGCAGCTCGCCAAGGGCCTGACCGACGGCAAGGGGCTGGGCCTGGCGGCGATGATCTCCAAGCAGCTCGGTGGCGGCCAGCCGGCGGCGACCACGCCGGCCAATACCTCGCTGGGCGCGGCCAAGGCGGCCAAGGCCTACTCGCTGGTGTCCGGCCAGTCCGGCAACGGCCCGATGGCGCTGCAGGGCGAGGCCGCGCTTGCCGCCGGTGCCACGGCCGGCGCCGGCGTCGGCCCGTGGAGCGGCGC
>NZ_AQOK01000090.1:0-14110 GCF_000364645.1 Xanthomonas sp. SHU 308
CGCGGCTGCGTTCGCTCAAGCGCAGCCACAGGGCCCCGCCGCGGTCGGCGGCGGTGACCAGCGCGGCCTGCGCGCTGCGCGCGAGCGCCCCCGGCAGGTTGCCGGGATGCAGGCCATGGGTCTCCAGGGCGGGCGGCAGCAGCGCCTGCAGACGCCGATGCAGATGACGATGACGATGCGCGACCATGTCCGGTTCTCCCCCGACGGCTCAGCGCAGCGACGCGCCGAGTTCGTACCAGTCGATCCGGCGGGTGATCCACATGATCGCGCCGAGGATGCCGAACAGCAGCAGCGAGCCCATCAGCAAGGCGTTGTCTTCCGAGGCCAGCAAGCCGTACAGCGCGCCGTACAGCACGGTGAGCATGCTGGCGAAGCCGGCCGCGCGCAGGCGGCTGCGCAAGACCCCGGACAGGTAGAAGAACTGCAATCCGATACAGGCCACCGCCGAGACCAGATAGGCCTGCCAGAACGGGATGTGCTCGGACAGGCTGAGCAGCAGCAGGAAGAAGATCGCCAGCGCCAGGCCGACCAGCAGGTACTGCAGCGGATGGATCGGCAGGCGCTTGATCAGCTCGAACAGGCCGAAGGCGACGAAGGTCAGCACCACGAACAGCAGGCCGTACTTGCTGGCGCGCTCGGCCTGGGTATACACGTCCACCGGGTCGACCAGGTCCACGCGCAAGGCGTCGAGATCCTGTCCGCCGGAGGCCAGCTGCGCCTGCGCGCCGGTCGCCAGCGACGACAGCGCCCAGCTCGCCTGGAACCCCTGCGCGGTGATGCGGCGCTCGTTGGGCAGGAAGCGGCCGCCGAACAACGGATGCGGCCACGGCGAGTTCAGCGCGATCTGGTTGTCGTCGCCGACCGGCACGATCGACAGCGCCTGGGTGCCGTCGAGCACGAATTCCATCTGCACGTCGTGCAGGTCGGTCAGCCGGCCCTGCTGCGTATCGCGCAATGCCGGCAGCACCGCGTGCACGCCCTTGGAGATGTTGGCCAGCCCTTCCGAGCCCGGCTGCAGCGGCAGCGCGCGGCCGTCGGCGCGCAGATTCGGCGTGCCGACCAGGCCGCGCACGTCCTGCAGGCCGATCGCCAGATACGGCGTGCCGTACTGGCGGCGATCGACAGCGGCATAGTCGAGATCGTCGAACTCGGCCTTGAGCCGCGCATGCCAGCTGTACACCTGCACCTTGAACAGGCCGATGTGGCGCTGCGCGGGCTTCAGTTCGCCTTCGACCTGCAGCCGCCGCGGCGCCTGCAGCACGTAGCCGGTCTCGATCTCGCGCTTGGTCACCCGCTTGCCGTCGGCGTCGAGCACGGCGACCTCACGCTCCTGGGTCCACGGGATCACCCGCAGCGGGCCGAGCAGGCGCTGTTCGCCGGCCTTGCTCTGCGACACCCGCTCCACCGCCTCGTCGCGGTAATGCTGGCGGTCCTGCACGGTGCCGCGAATCATCAGCAGCGGGATCAGCAACAACAGGATCAATCCGCCGATGGTGGCGAATCGCAACAGCAGCTTCAAGGACTTCATGGCGACCTCTCGGTTGGGAGGGCGCCAGCATGCGGCCGCTGCGTGGGCGCGGTTTGAGGCGAATTTGAAGTGGGTGTGAAGTGGGAGGAGCCGGGATTGGGGATTGGGGATTGGGGAATCGGGATTGGTGGCCGGCATCCCGTCGACGCGGCGCCCCACTGTGGGAGGGACTTCAGTCCCGACGCGGGAGCCCCGGCACCGCGCTTCACGCCCTCTCGCGCGAATCGATCCGGCTCAGGCCAGCGGCAACGCCAGGCAGGCCACCGCGCCGCCGCCGTCGCAGTTGCGCAGGCTGGCGTCGCCGCCGTGCAGGCGCGCCACCTCGCGCACGAACGGCAGGCCGAGGCCGGAGCTGCGCTGGCCGGTGGCCGGGCGCGCCAGCGAATAGAAGCGCTCGAACACCCGCTCCAGCGCGTAGTCGGGAACGCCCGGACCGGCGTCCTCCACCGTCAGCAGCACGCGCGCGTCGGCGCCGCGTTCGGCACGCAGCACGATGACCGCGCCTTCCGGCGAAAAGGCGATGGCGTTGTCGAGCAGGTTGTGCAGCGCCTGGCGCAGCAGGTAGGGATCGCCCGACACCACCAGGGTCGGATCCGGCGCCTGCACCTGCAGCTGCACACCGCGCGCCTGCAGTTGCGGCGCCAGCGCTTCGGCCAGGTCCGCGCACAGAGGTGCCAGCGCCACCGGTTCGCGCCGCTGCAGCCAGCCATGCTGTTCCACCTCGGCCAGCGCCAGCAGCTTGTCGATGGTCTCGGTGAGGCGCTGCTGCTGCTCGGCGATGTTGCGCACGAAGCGCTGCCGCTCCGGTTCCGGCAACGGCTCCTGCAGCAGTTCCGCCGCGCCCCGGATCGCGGCCAGCGGGCTCTTCATCTCGTGGGTCAGCGACTGCACGTACTGCTCGACGTACTGCTTGCCCTCCAGCTTGCGGCGCATGGTCTCCAGCGCACGGCCGAGATCGCCGATCTCGTCGCGGCGCGGCGGCGGCGGCGGCACCGGCGCACCGGCACTGACCGCCTGCGCATAGCGGTTGAGCCGGCCGATGCCGCGCAGCAGGCCCCAGGTCATCAGGATCCCGATCAGCGCCGAGATGCCGATCAGCCAGGCGCCGCGCAGCAGGATGCTGCGCTGGCTGGCGACGATGAACGGCTCGATGCTGCGGTTGGGCTGGGACAGGGTCAACACGCCGATCAGCCGCTGCGGGTCGGCCGGATCGTAGACCGGCGCGGCCACGTGCATCACCGTGTGGTTGGGGTCGCCGTCGGCCTCGGGACTGGAGCGGGCGCCGTACTCGCCGCGCAGGGTGCGGTACACGTCGTTCCAGCGCGAGTTGTCGCGGCCGATGTCCTGTCCGCGCGAATCGAACACCACGATGCCCGCCGCATCGGTGAGGGTGACGCGGTAGTCGACGCTGTGCTTGGGGAAACGCCAGACCATCGCGCGCGGATCGCGCCGCTGCGCCGCGGCCAGGTCGCGGGCGAAACGGCCGCTGGCGATGCGCCCGTCCTTGAGATCCTGCGCGGCCATCTGCGCCAGCACGTTGGCCGCGTCCACCAGGGTCGATTCCATCGCCTGGCGCACGCCCGGCTTGACCTCGTTGACGAACACCCGCATCACGAAGAATGCGGCCACGCCGACGATCAGGAAGAAGCCCAGGAACAGCTTCAGCCCCAGCCGCACCTCAGGCCTCCAGCGCGTAGCCGAGGCCGCGGTGGGTGCGGATCGGATCGTCGATGGCGCCGGCCGCGCGCAGCTTGGCGCGCAGGGTCTTGATATGGGTGTCGACGGTGCGGTCGGCGCTGTCGGCGCTGCTGTCCCAGCCGCGGTCCATCAGTTGCGCGCGACTGAGGATGGCGCCGGGCCGCTGCAGCAGCGCTGCCAGCAACGCGTACTCGTAGCGGGTCAGGTCCAGCACCGCACCGCGCCAGCGGATGCGGCGGCCGTCGCGGTCGATGGTGAAATCGCCGTGCTGCTGCCAGCCGGCCTCGGCATCGCCGACGACCGCCGCGGGGCGCCGCAGCCGCGCCCGCACCCGCGCGACCAGTTCGCGCGGCGAGAACGGCTTGGCCATGTAGTCGTCGGCGCCCAGTTCCAGGCCGAGCACGCGATCGATCTCCTCGTTGCGCGCGGTCAGGAACAGCACCGGCACCTGGCTGAAACCGCGCAGCGTGCGGCACACCTCGAACCCGCTCAGATCCGGCAGGCCGACGTCCAGCACCACCACGTCGATGCCGCCCTCGCGCAACTGCGCCAGCGCCTCGCGCCCGAGCTGGCAGTGGCGCACCTGGTAGCCCTCGCTGCGCAGCGCGTACAGCACGGTATCGGCGATGGCGGATTCGTCCTCGACCACGAGGACACAGGCGGCGGCAGACGTGGACATGGCGCGCAGCATAGCCGTCGCGCGGGCGCCGCGGCAGTCCGTCCGGCCATTCCGCGGCACCGCTCGTGGATCGGCACGAAACCCGACGCGCACCTGCGGCGCGTCAGCTGTCGCTGCCGCCGCGCGCGTTGGCCGCGCCCGGCGCCGACGCCAGTTCCACCCGGTTGCGGCCGCCGTGCTTGGCCCGGTACAGCGCGGCATCGGCGCGCGCCAGCAGCGCCTGGCTGCTCTCGCCGGCGCCGGCTTCGGCGACGCCGATGCTGACAGTCAGGCGCAGGCCCGGCACGATCGCGTCGAACGACTGCCGCTCCAGCACCTCGCGCAGCAGCCCGGCCAGCTCCCGTGCCTCGGCGCAGGCGGCGCCGGGCAGCAGCGCCAGGAATTCCTCGCCGCCGGTCCGGCCGAAGCTGTCGTTCCTGCGCAGGCTCTGCCGCAGGGTCGTGGCGACCAGCCGCAGCACCTGGTCGCCCGCCGCATGGCCGTGCTCGTCGTTGATCCGCTTGAAGTGGTCCACGTCCAGCGCCAGCACCGACAGCGGCATGCGTCCGCCGCGCGGCAACGCCGCCAGCGCGGTGTCCAGTTCGCCCAGGACCTGGCGCCGCGAGGCGACGCCGGTAAGGCTGTCGATCCGCACTTCGCGGCGGGCGCCGCGCAGGCGCCCGAGGGTCAGGAACAACACCCCGACGAGCACCGCCAGCAACAGCAGCGCCGCGCCCAGCAACGCGCGCCGCAGGGTCGCCTCGCGCTCCATCGCCTGCAGCCGGTTACGCTGGGTTTCCGCCTTCTGCGCCAGTTGCAGCGCCGCCAGGTCGCGCTCGCGGCTTTCCGATTCGGCGATCAGGAACTGCGATTGCTCGCGCTGCATGCGCGTATCCAGTTCCTGCTGCACGCGCATCTGCGCCTCGCGCGCATCCAGTGCCTGGCGCCAGGCGGCCAGCGCGCGCAAGGCGGTGGCCTTGAGGTCCAGCACGTCGCTGAGGCTGCGCAGGTCGCCGTTGGCGCGGTAGCCCTGCTCGGCCTGTTCGGCCAGCGCCAGCGCGGCCCGCGCATCGCCACTGCGCTCGGCGATCAGCGCATCGACGTAATCGCGACGCGCGCGCATCAGCCGCGTGGCGCCCATTGCGACCAGTTGCGCCTCGGCCTTCTGCCGCTGCGCCCGCGCCTGCGGCAGGTTGCCCAGCAACGCGTTGACCCGGGCCGCGCGCAGCAACAGCGACGCCTGCGACCCCTCCAGCGGATGCCGGCCATGCAGCTCGGCCGCGCGCAGGTAGGCGGCCAGCGCCGCCGGCAGATCGCCGCGCTGCTCGGCGATGGCGCCTTCGCGCTCCACCGCCAGCGCCTGCATGTAGCCGCCATCGCCCTGCCTGGCCCGCTGCAGGACCTCGGCGACGACCTGGTGCGACAGGTCCGGCAGGCCCATGTCCAGGTAGGCGTCGGCGATGCCGATCAGGGTCAGCAGTGCGACCCAGCCGCCATCGCGCTGTTCGTCGAGCCGGCGGAGTTCCTGCAAGGTACGCAGCGACTGGGCGTAATGGCCGGCATCGCGCTCGGCGAAGGCGCGCATGCGCAGGGCGGCCGCGCGCAGGCGCGGGAAACGGTGCGCACCGGTCAGCGCCAGGATCGTGGTGGCGGGCCGCAGATAGGCCGGGCGCTGGCCGTCGTTGTAGAGCGCATAGGTCTCGCACAACAGGTATTCCAGGCGTACCTGCACATGGGCGCGGGCGATCGCGCCGCGCTCGCCGCGCCGCGCCTGCTCCACCGCCGCGGCCGGGCCCTGCGGAAAATGCTGGCAGTCGAAGGCGTCCAGGCGCGCTCGCCGCACCGGGTCGCCGGCGGGCAGCAGCGCCTGCAGGCGCGCATGCGCGACGCGGTAGGCCTGCTCGTCGGCGGCCATGTCCTTGCCGTGCGCACCGACATCCTCGATCAGCGCATCGAACGCCGCAGCCTGCGCTGCGCCCGGGGGCGCGGCTTCGGCACGGGAGGCGCCGCAGGCGGCGAACGGCAGCGCCAACGCCAGGACACCGAGCAACAGGGGAGAAGACATGAGCATGCGAACCGTGGACCCGCCGGCCGCCCACGCGGTATCGGCACTGCGCACCCGAACGCTCCGACGACGCCTGCGCCCGGATGCACAGGCCCATCGTCCACACCTTCCGGCCTCATGCCCGGCAGGCGCCGTGCGGCCGCCAGCGGTCGCCCGGCTAGTGTACCGCGGCCGCGGACCCGCCCCGCCCGGCACCTCGGCAGGCGTGGCCGGCCGGCGTGACGCCCCGTACACTGCGCGGATGAATTACCGCCACGCCTTCCACGCCGGCAACCATGCCGATGTCCTCAAGCACATCGTGCTGCTGGCGCTGCTCGATGCGTTCAAGCGCAAGGACAGCCCGTTCTTCGTGCTCGATACCCACGCCGGGCGCGGCCGCTATCTGTTCGCGGCGAACGAGGCGCGCAAGACCGGCGAGGCCGCCGCCGGCGTGCTGCGGTTGATGGGCCAGCCGACCCTGCCCGACGTGGTGGAGCGCTACCTGCGCGCGGTGCAGGCCGACAATCCGGTCGGCGCCCTGGTCGCCTACCCTGGCTCGCCGCTGCTGGTGGCGCAGGCGCTGCGCGCGCAGGACCGGCTGGCCGCCTGCGAGCTGCAGACCGAGGAAGCCGCCGAACTCAAGACGTTGTTCGCCCACGACCGCCGCGTGCAGGTGCATGCCGGCGATGGCTATGCGGCGATCAAGGCATTCCTGCCGCCCAAGTCCGGGGCCAACCGGATCGGCCGCGGGCTGGTGCTGATCGATCCGCCCTACGAGGCGCAGGACGCCGAGTACCCGCTGATCGTGGCCGCGCTGCGCGAAACGCTGAGCCGCTGGCCGCAGGCGGTGTGCGCGGTGTGGTATCCGATCAAGCAGCGGCGCAGCCTGCAGCCGTTCTTCCGCAAGGCCGCGGCGTTGCCGGTGGCCTCGGCACTGGTCGCCGAACTGCAGGTGCGCCCGGACGATTCGCCGCTGCGGCTCAACGGCAGCGGCATGTTGCTGCTCAATCCGCCCTGGCAGTTCGAGCAGGCGCTGGCGCAGGCGCTGCCGCCGCTGAAGGCGCACCTGGGCGAAGCCGGTGCCAGCACGCGACTGGAATGGCTCAAGCGCGAAGCATGAGGTACGCGGGGCGGCGCACGCGCGCGCTCAGAAGCAATCCCAGTTATAGGCGATGCGGCTGAAATCGCCGCGCCGCAGGTCGTCCGGATCGATGAAGAAATTGGCGACGCCGCTGTCGCCCCACATCATCTCCTCGTCGCTGTCCAACTGCAGCAGCAGGACCTGCTTGTCCTGCAGGGTACGCGGGTCTTGCTGGGTGAACTCCGGGTAGCCGCCGAGCTTGTTGCCGCCACGGCTCAGCGCATCGAACAGCGCGTCGTCCACCGCATCCTGCGACACCGCGTGGCGCTTGGCGTAGGCGGCGGCCACCTCCTCCAGTGGTTTGCCCAGCACCTGCTCGAAGCGCACATCGCTGCTGCCGATGGTTTCCTCGCCGGCGTCGAACCGCATCGCCCGCGGCCGCGCCGGATCGAACGGCAACGTGTCGGCCGCCGGCAACGGCACCTCGGCCTGCCGCGCCGACGCCTTCGGCTGCGGCCAGTACACCACGCGGAAATTACTTTGTTCGCTCAGCGCGGCCAGGTCGCTGCGCGCGCCACCGAAGTTGGCCCCGTAGAAGTCGTCGTCGCCTCCGATGAAGAACTGCAGCATGCCCTGGCGCGGGTAGCCGGGCAGCGGCGGCATCCGCGCCAGATCGATCTGCGCCAGCAGCGCCAGCGGCTGGCCGTCGGCCGTGTGCGGATACGGCCTGTCGGCGGTCCAGTAAGGACGGCCGCCGACCTTGCTGGCCAGGCGATCGTCCTGCGTCATCGGCTGCAGTTGTACCTGCAGCACCGGCCGGCGCGTGGCCTGCAGGCGCGCCTGGTACGGAGCCAATGCCTGTGTCGCCAGTTGCTCCGCATCGGCGACTGGAGCGGCGGTGGTAACGGTCGGCGTGTCGTGGTGCTGCACGCGCAGCAGCCACCTGCCACCGCCCACCAGCAGTCCCACCAGCAGCGCGGCCAGGCCCAGCCCGATCGCCGCGGAGACGGCCACGGCATGCGATGTCTTCATCGTCGCGCATTCCCTTGAACGAAGCGCCACTCTAGCAAGACCACCCGAACGGCACATCGGCAGGACGCTGCGTTCACGGGCGTAAGGTTTTGGTAATGCGAGAATCCAGGCTTCGTCGAGGATCATACGGCCATGGCTACCCGCAACCGCATGCCTCCGTGGCATGAAACCTTCACCCTGCCCAGTGGGCGCGAACTGCTGATCCGTCCGATCCGGCCGGAGGACAGCGCGCCGCTGCAAGGTGCCTTCGGCCTGCTCGGGCCGACCGAGATCCGCGAGCGCTTCCTGCATTCGACGCAGGAACTGACCGAGGACATGGCGCAACGCCTCACCCATCCCAATCCGAAGTCGGAACTGATCCTGGTCGCCGCCGAGCCGCTGCCGCCTGGCGAAGCCGTGGTCGGTGCGGTGGCGCGCGCCGCGATCAACCCGGGCACCCGCGAGGCGCAGTACGCGATCCTGGTCAGCAGTTTCGTTTCCGGCCAGGGCCTGGGCCGGCAATTGATGCGCAAGCTGGTCAAGTGGGCACGCCGCAAGTATCTGGACCGGCTCTACGGCGATGTGCTCGAACGCAACGTGCCGATGCTGCAGTTGGCCGAGTCGCTGGGCTTCCAGCGCATGCCGCATCCGGACAATCCGGACCTGGTGCGGGTGGTGCTGGACCTGAGTAGCTGAAAACTCGGGACCCGGGACCCGGAAAATCCAGAGCTCCGCAGGCAGCTTCAGCTCCTGCTCTTACGTGCCCCCGGTCCCGGGCCCCGGGTCCCGACCTTGCTAAACTAGTTGGTCCATGCCGCCCCTTCCCTTCCCCGTTCCGCCGCTGCCCAAGTCCGGCCAGCTCCGCGCGCACTGGCGCGCCCCCGCGTCCTCCACCGCTCTGGCCTGGCACATCGCCTGCGCCGCGTCCGCGCACCGCGGGCCGTTGCTGGTGGTCGCCCGCGACAACCAGAGCGCGCACCAGCTCGAAGCCGACCTGCACAGCCTGCTCGGGGAGGATCCGAGCCTGCCGGTGGTGCCGTTCCCGGACTGGGAAACCCTGCCCTACGACCAGTTCAGTCCGCACCCGGACATCGTCAGCCAGCGCCTGGCCGCGCTGCACCGGCTGCCGACGCTGACCCAGGGCATCGTGGTGGTGCCGGTGCAGACGCTGATGCAGCGGGTGGCGCCGCTGCGCTACATCGTCGGCGGCAGTTTCGACCTGCGCGTGGGCCAGCGCCTGGACCTGGACGCGGAGAAGCGCCGACTGGAAAGCGCGGGATACCGCAACGTGCCGCAGGTGATGGACCCGGGCGACTTCGCCGTGCGCGGCGGCCTGCTCGACGTGTATCCGATGGGCACCGACGCGCCGCTGCGGATCGAACTGCTGGACGAGGACATCGATTCGATCCGCGCCTTCGACCCGGAATCGCAGCGCTCGCTGGACCATGTGCAGGCGGTGCGCATGCTGCCCGGGCGCGAAGTGCCGATGGACGACGTCAGCGTGGAGCGGGTATTGACCGCGCTGCGCGAACGCTTCGACGTGGACACCCGGCGCAGTGCGCTGTACCAGGACCTGAAGGCCGGGCTGGCGCCGTCGGGCATCGAGTACTACCTGCCGCTGTTCTTCCAGGAGACCCGCAGCAGCGGCGCACGCGAGGCCACCGCCACCCTGTTCGATTATCTGGGCGAGCAGGTGCTGCCACTGATCGCACCGGGCGTGGGCGCCGCGGCAGATGCGTTCTGGGTGCAGACCCAAGCCCGCTACGAGCAACGCCGCCACGACGTGGAGCGCCCGCTGCTGGCGCCGGAGGAGCTGTACCAGGCGCCGGACGCGCTGCGCGAGCGCCTCAACGGGCTGCCGCGCATCGACGTGTGGGCCGCCGACCACCCGCGCATCGACGAGGCACAGGCGCTGGGCGACCAGCCGCTGCCGCCGCTGCCGGTGGCGGCCAAGGACGCCGCGCCCGGCGCGGCGCTGAAGAGCTTCCTCGATCACTACCCGGGCCGGGTGCTGATCGCCGCCGATTCGCCCGGCCGCCGCGAGGCGCTGCTGGAAGTGCTTGCGGCCGCGGAGTTGAAGCCGGAGGTGTTGCCGAATTTCGCGGCATTTGTTCCTTCTCCCACCGGGAGAAGGTGGCGCGAAGCGCCGGATGAGGGTGCGGCGTCTGCGCGGTCGGGAACGAAGAAGGCGGGTGCTTCGGCAAGTTCCACGGTTGCGCAGACGAACTCCACTAGCGGTCGGACCCTCACCCCAACCCCTCTCCCGGAGGGAGAGGGGATTTCTGCTGCACGTTTCGCTATCGCGGTTGCGCCGCTCGACGTCGGCTTCGCGCTGGAGGAGCCGCGGATCGCGGTGCTGACCGAGCGTCAGTTGTTCCCCGAGCGCGCCAGCCAGCCGCGGCGCAGCCGGCGCGTGGGGCGCGAGCCGGAAGCGATCATCCGCGACCTGGGCGAGCTGTCCGAGGGCGCGCCGATCGTGCACGAGGACCATGGCGTCGGCCGCTACCGCGGGCTGATCGTGCTCGATGCCGGCGGCATGCCCGGCGAGTTCCTGGAAATCGAATACGCCAAGGGCGACCGGTTGTACGTGCCGGTCGCGCAGTTGCACCTGATCAGCCGCTACTCCGGCGCCTCGGCCGAGACCGCGCCGCTGCATTCGCTGGGCGGCGAACAATGGACCAAGGCCAAGCGCAAGGCCGCCGAGAAGGTGCGCGACGTGGCCGCGGAGCTGCTGGAGATCCAGGCGCGCCGCCAGGCCCGTGCCGGACTGGCGCTGCAGGTGGACCGGGCGATGTACGAGCCGTTCGCCGCCGGCTTCCCGTTCGAGGAAACCCCCGACCAGTTGGCCGCGATCGACGCCACCTTGCGCGACCTGGCCAGCAGCCAGCCGATGGACCGCGTGGTCTGCGGCGACGTCGGCTTCGGCAAGACCGAGGTCGCGGTGCGCGCGGCCTTCGCCGCGGCCAGCGCCGGCAAGCAGGTGGCGGTGCTGGTGCCGACCACGCTGCTGGCCGAACAGCACTACCGCAACTTCCGCGACCGCTTCGCCGACTACCCGCTCAAGGTCGAAGTGCTGTCGCGCTTCAAGAGCAGCAAGGAGATCAAGGCCGAGTTGGAGAAGGTCGCCGCCGGCAGCATCGACGTGATCGTCGGCACCCACCGCCTGCTGCAGCCGGACGTGAAGTTCAAGGACCTGGGCATGGTCATCGTCGACGAGGAGCAACGCTTCGGCGTGCGCCAGAAGGAAGCGCTGAAGGCGCTGCGCGCCAACGTGCACCTGCTGACCCTGACCGCCACGCCGATCCCGCGTACCTTGAACATGGCCATGGCCGGCCTGCGCGACCTGTCGATCATCGCCACGCCGCCGCCGAACCGGCTGGCGGTGCAGACCTTCGTCACCCAGTGGGACAACGCGCTGTTGCGCGAAGCCTTCCAGCGCGAACTGGCGCGCGGCGGCCAGCTGTACTTCCTGCACAACGACGTGGAGAGCATCGGCCGCATGCAGCGCGAGCTGAGCGAACTGGTGCCGGAGGCGCGCATCGGCATCGCCCACGGGCAGATGCCCGAGCGCGAGCTGGAAAAGGTGATGCTGGATTTCCAGAAGCAGCGCTTCAACGTGCTGCTGTCGACCACGATCATCGAATCGGGCATCGACATCCCCAACGCCAACACCATCGTCATCAACCGCGCCGACCGCTTCGGCCTGGCGCAGTTGCACCAGTTGCGCGGCCGCGTCGGCCGTTCGCATCACCGCGCCTACGCCTATCTGCTGGTGCCGGACCGGCGCAGCATCACCCCCGATGCGCAGAAGCGGCTGGACGCCATCGCCTCGATGGACGAACTGGGCGCCGGCTTCACCCTGGCCACCCACGATCTGGAAATCCGCGGCGCCGGCGAACTGCTGGGCGAGGACCAGAGCGGGCAGATGGCCGAAGTCGGCTTCAGCCTGTACACCGAACTGCTGGAACGCGCGGTGCGCAGCATCCGCCAGGGCAAGCTGCCGGACCTGGATGCCGGCGAGGAAGCGCGCGGCGCCGAGGTGGAACTGCATGTGCCCGCGCTGATCCCCGACGACTACCTGCCCGACGTGCATACCCGTCTGACGTTGTACAAGCGCATTTCCAGCGCCCGCGACAGCGACGGCCTGCGCGAACTGCAGGTGGAGATGATCGACCGCTTCGGCCTGCTGCCGGATCCGGTGAAGCACCTGTTCGCGATCGCCGAACTGAAGCTGCAGGCCAACGTGCTGGGCATCCGCAAGCTGGAACTGGGCGAGCACGGCGGGCGCCTGGTGTTCGAGGCCAAGCCCAACGTGGATCCGATGACCATCATCCAGATGATCCAGAAGCAGCCCAAGCTGTATGCGATGGATGGCCCGGACAAGCTGAAGCTCAAGCTGCCGCTGCCGGAAGCGGCCGACCGCTTCAACGCCGCGCGCGGCCTGCTGACCGCGCTGTCGCCACGCTGAACGCCGCGGGCGCGTCCGCCCGCGCCGGCTCCCGCACGCGGCCGGCTGCCGCGACCCACACCCCTGCCCCGCCCCGACCGCCACAACGTTCGGTGGCGTATGGGCGCTCGCGTCGCTGTGTTCCCTGGCCTGCAGCGGTCTTCACGTGAAGACCGCCGCCACGTCGCACGGATGGCGCGGCTTTTTGACGCCTTCCCCGTTGCCGCGACTGGCACGGCGCATGCAGAAACGTAAGGACCGACCGCATCGGCGCGGTTATGGGATCCGCGTCCTGGCACCGGTCTGAACCACTCAGGCTCGCGTGCGGCCTGCGAGACAAATGCTTCACGCGGGCTAAATATTCCTAAATATTTCCCGTCCGCGCCGATATCGCTGGTACCCAGGCCTGCACACGCCCTTCACGGCGTGGCGCCGGCTTTCCACTCGCCACTGCCGGAGACCCGCCATGCGCTCGACGCCCCCCGACGAACAGGATCCGCCGCTGCAGTTGATCGTGGACGGCGACATGACCATCCGCCATGCGGCCGAACTGAAGCCGCTGCTGCTGCCCGCGCTGGAGCATCCCGGCGGCCTGCGCCTGCAGGTGCAGGCGGTGAACGACATCGACGCCACCGGCGTGCAACTGCTGCTGGCCACCCAGGCCGCGCTGCGCGCGCTGGGACGGCCATTCCAGCTCGAGGGCTGCACCAAGGCGGTCGGCGACGCGCTGGACCTGCTCGGCCTGGGCGACGCGTTCGAGCGCGTCGGCGACGACACTCTTCACTAATCGGCAGCACGACATGAACATGGATCAATTGCTGCAGACCTTCATCGCCGAGAGCCGCGACCTGCTCGAGGACATGGAACGCAACCTGCTGGAAGCCGAGCGCGGCGAAGCCGGTCCCGACGCGGTCAACGCGATCTTCCGCGCCGCCCATACCATCAAGGGCTCCGGCGGCCTGTTCGATCTGGCGCAACTGGTCGGCTTCACCCATGTGGTGGAGAGCGTGCTGGACCTGGTGCGCGAGCAGGCCGTCGCGCTGGATTCGGAACTGATCCAACTGATGCTGGCCTGCTGCGACCACATCCGCACCCTGGTGGAAGCGGCCGCCGGCGCCGAGGCCGACGAAGCCACGCTGGCCACCGAGGGTGCGCCGCTGCTGGAACGCCTGCAGACCTACCTGCACCCTGCTGCCGCGCCGGCCGCGAAGGCCAGCGCCGCCGCAACGCCCGCGGCGCCGGCGCAGACCGGCTACTGGCGGATCTCGCTGCAGTTGTTCACCGATGCGCTGCGCTTCGGCAACTCGCCGCTGCACCTGATCCGCTGCCTGCGCAGCCTCGGCAGCCTGGAAGCGGTGCGCACCCGCCACGAGCGCGTGCCGGCGCTGCCGGACCTGGATCCGGAGGCCTGCTACCTGGGCTTCGACATCCTGCTGCGCAGCGACGCGCAGCAGGCCGCGATCGAGGACATCTTCGAATTCGTGCGCGACGACTGCGACCTGCAGGTGCTGGCGGTGGACCCGCACGGCGACGCCGCCAACCTGGATCTGCCGCTGCTGGTGGCCGAGGCCGGCAGCCAGGCCAGCGCCGACGACTTCGCCGGTTTCGAGAGTGCCGCCACACCGGAGGCCGCGCCGGCTGCA
>NZ_AQOK01000091.1:0-13322 GCF_000364645.1 Xanthomonas sp. SHU 308
ACGCCGGTGGCGGCCGCTGCAGCGGCGCCGGCACCCGCGCCGGCCAAGCGCAAGCTCAGCTACAAGGACGCGCGCGAACTGGAGCAGTTGCCGGCGCGGATCGAAGCGCTGGAACAGCAGGTCGCGGCGCTGACCGAGGCGATGGCCGACCCGGCGTTCTATCAGCGCGACGCGGCGGCGGTGACCGCGCACACCCAGGCCTTGAGCCAGGCGCAGGCGGACCTCGATGCGGCGTATGCGCGGTGGAGCGAGCTGGACGGGTGAGAAACCGGGGCCCGGGACCGGGGACCCGGGACCCGGCAAAGCAACGGCAAATCAAGCAAGTGGCATTGGTTCCCGCAGGACGCGCTGGCAACGGCGCTAGGCGGGATCCTGCTCTTCCGAGTCCCGGGTCCCCGGTCCCGGGTCCCGGCTGCCGCCCACGAACGCGACGAAGCTGACGCCGTCCTGCGCCCACTCGCGGGCGACGTCGTCGAGGATGTCCAGCAGCACGTCGAAGGTCGGCTGCGCCACCGTCTGCAACTGCCCGGCATCCTCCAGCAGCAAGGCGTAGCCGCGCGGCGAGGGCAGCCAGGACAGGTCGCGCAGGCCGTCGGTCAGCGCGTCCCAGTTGCGGCCGAAGCCGGGCGGGAAGTCGAGTTGCGCGGCCAGCCGCATCAGCAGCATGGCCTTGCCGGTGCAGCCGTGCAGGTCGATCCGGCACAGCCGCAGGCCGGCGTCGCGGGCCAGGGCGGCGACGCTGTCCAGGTCGCGGTTGGCGACGCGGTAGACGCCGGAAGCGGCCGGCTCGGCCAGGTTCAGCGCGAACGGGAAGCCGCTCATCGCGCCGGCCCTGCGCCGCCGACCTGGAAGCTGCGGAAACTGTCGTAGTGGTCGTCGCTGTAATACCAGACCTGCGGCGGCGTGCCGCCGGTGACGATGCGGCGCGTGCCGCGATGCGACAGTCCGGGCGTCTCGACGGTGTACTCGCGGTAGTAGCCGCGCGGTTGCGCCGGCAGCCGGTTCTCGCGGTTGCCGAACACACTGCCGTCCTGGCGATGCGGGAACGGGCCGCCGCGCTGGATCAATGCCACCGTGGCGCGGGCTTCGGGCGGCAGGAATGCGGGCAGCTCCGGCGCCGCGGCTTCCGATGCGGCGGCTGCCTTGCCGGGCGCGGTGTACGGCGCCTGCGCGGCCGCGTCGAGCGAGGGCGCGAATTGCTGGTGCGGCGGATGCTGCAGCCCGCGGATGCCCCACAGCCCGCCCACCAGCAACACGATGGCGGCGATCAACAGCACGGGCTTGCGCATGGACTCTCCTGCAGGAACGGCGGCGGCGCGCGGCATGGCGCCATCGCGCACAGTATGGGCCGGCCTGCCTGTTCCCGCTCTAAACGCCGCCGGTCACCGCCGTGACGCAGACGATTCACATCCGACTAACCGGGGCGTGGGGCATGGTAGGCGCCGATTCGCAAGGCCGGCCGGCACCGCCGCCGCGGGATGGGACGATGTTTCCCCAGCCGCGCCCTTGGTAAGGTCGCCGACCGTCCCTACCATTGCTCACGCAACGCTCGTCCTTTCGACGGCGAAAGTCCAGGAGAACCGCATGGCCTACACCCTCCCCAAGTTGCCCTACGCCTACGACGCGCTGGAACCGCACATCGATGCGCAGACGATGGAGATCCATCACACCAAGCATCACCAGACCTACATCAACAACGTCAACGCCGCGCTGGAAGGCACCGAGTACGCCGATCTGCCGATCGAGGCGCTGGTGTCCAAGCTGAAGTCGCTGCCGGAGAACCTGCAGGGCCCGGTGCGCAACAACGGCGGCGGCCATGCCAACCACTCGCTGTTCTGGACGGTGATGGCGCCGAATGCCGGCGGCACGCCGAGCGGCGACGTCGGCAAGGCGATCGACGCCGAACTGGGCGGCTTCGACAAGTTCAAGGACGCCTTCACCAAGGCCGCGCTGACCCGTTTCGGCAGCGGCTGGGCGTGGCTGAGCGTCACCCCGGACAAGAAGCTGGTGGTCGAGAGCACCGCCAACCAGGACAGCCCGCTGTTCGAGGGCAACACCCCGATCCTGGGCCTGGACGTGTGGGAACACGCCTACTACCTGAAGTACCAGAACCGTCGTCCGGACTACATCGGCGCGTTCTTCAACGTGGTCGACTGGAAGGAAGTGGAGCGCCGCTACCACGCCGCGATCGGCTGATCGCGCGCCAGCGCTGCACCATGAAGAAGGCCGGGTTCGCCCGGCCTTTTTTTGTGTGGATGCCCGGCATAAGCGCTGGAAGTGCGGGTGGGGCGTGGCTGCCAGGTTGGTATGCTGCCCTCGCGCGCGTGACCAGCGTGCTTCGGCAGCGATGGCGGCTACGCCGCATCGGCCGCCGCTTGCGACGCTGCGTCGCCAGGGCGCGCTAAACCTTTGGCGTGCAGGCGCAGGAGCGGCTTCAGGGCAGCTCTGCCAACGACGAAAGACAACTGGCAGCAGCGGCTTCAGCCGCGATGGGCGTTACCGGGAATGCTTTGTCGCGGCCGAAGACGCTCCTGCAGATGACGCTGTGCGTGACGAAAGCAGGGAATCGGCGATGCCCGATCGTTCCGGTCCGATGGCATGCCGATGCCGATCCACCCCCAGGCGCCGCATCGCAAGGCGCGCGAACGTGCCCAGCCTGCCGTCCGCTATGGCGCCGGTTGCAGCGATGTCGGTATCGGGTCCAGCGGTTGCAGCGCCATCAGCAGGCCGCGCGTGCCGGCCACAGGCAGGTCGGGCGCCGGCGCGAGCAGGCGTGCGCCGTGCAGCGGGCGGAAGTGGCCGCGTTCGAAGAACACGTGGTCGGCGGCCGCCGCCGTGCCGGGCGCACGCACGTCGATCCGGTTGCGCGCCGATTCGCCGCGCACGCTGCCGTCCTCGAAGCGCGTTGCCAACGGCGCCAGCTCGGGCGCGCGCGCCGCCGCAAAGAAGCCACCGGCCAGCAGCGAGGGCACGCCCTCGGCGGTGGCATCGATCCAGGCCATCAGGTCCTCGGCCTGTTCGCGGCGGCTGGCGCCGCCGTCGCGCGTCGCGTGCAGGCGGGTGAAGTACAGGTTCAGCGGCTGCCCGTGCCGGTCCACCCGCACCAGGCCGGCGACGCTGTAGTCCTCCAGCGGATGCAGCAAGGTCTCGGCCTCTTCCAGCACCGGCAGCCGGGTCAGCAGCGCATTGCCGCGGCGTTGCGGCCGGCTCGGCGGATCGGGGCTGATGAAGTGGCAGTGGTAGCCCAGGCGCGCGGCCAGCCATTGCGCCTGGTTCGGCATCTCCGGCGTCTGCAGCACTTCCTGCAGGGCGATGGCGTCGGGATGCAGGCGCTGCAGGGCCACGGCAATGCGCTCGCGGCGCGCGATCCAGTCGTCGCCGTCCTGCGTGGCGCGCGGGTCCGGGGCGAGCGTGAGCGTGACCACGGTGAGGGCGGCGTCTGCCGTGGCCGAGGCCGTCGGCACCGCGTCCGCCGCCACGTGCGCCTGCGCCAATGCCGCCACGGCCAGCAACAGCCAGCCGGTGCGATGCCATCGGAAGATGCGGGGAGTCATGCGGGCGATGCTACGGCGCAGCGTCTCAGGGTTGCGTATACAGCCGATGGTGCTGCGGCGTCCGCCACACAATCGGTGCCGCGTAGGTGGCAACGACGAACATCGCCCCACCTCCGGCGCGCACAGGCGGAGGCGGGGCGGGGACCGGTACACACGGCGCGCGTGCGCCGCGCGCCTCGGTCAATGCTGCAGCACGCCGTCCTTCAGGTGCAGCGGCGCGCGCGCCTCCACCTGCGTCGCCGAACGGCCCAGCAGCAGTTCGTAGTCGCCGGCGGCAATGTGCCAGTGGCGCTGCTTCGGGTCGTAGTCGGCCAGGGTCTTGGGCTCGGCGACGATGCTGACGTGGCGGCTCTCGCCCGGCTTGAGCAGCACCTTGTCCCAGCCGACCAGGCGGATCGGGGTGTGGTGGCCCTGCGGCAGGCGCAGGTACAGCTGCGGCACGTCGGCCCCTTCACGATCGCCGGTGTTGCGCACGTCGAAGCTGGCGACGACACGGTGACCGTCCGCCTGCACCTTGAAGTTGCTGTAGGCGAACGTGGTGTAGGACAGGCCGTAGCCGAACGGATACACCGGCTCCAGACCGCGTGCGGCGAACCAGCGATAGCCGACATTGGCGCCTTCGATGTTGTAGTCGACGTTGCTGCCGGCCGGTTGCGCCGGCTTGAAGCCCAGGCCGGGAATCGACGGCCGTGGCAGTTGCGACACGTCGCGCAGCCAGGTCACCGGCAGGCGGCCGGACGGGTTGACCTCGCCCAGCAGCAGCCGCGCCAGGCCTTCGCCGCCGCGGATGCCCGGATACCAGGCTTCCAGCACCGCCGGCACCTGCTGCAGCCACGGCATGGCGACCGGGCCGTTGGTCTCCAGGACCACCACGGTCTTCGGGTTGGCCTTGGCCACGCCGGCGATCAGCGCGTCCTGCTTGTCGGGCAGGGCGATGTCCGGCAGGTCCACCGACTCGGCCGACCATTGCGTGGCGAACACGATGGCCACGTCGGCCTCGCGCGCGAGCTTGGCCGCCGCCGCCGGGTCGTCGCCGCTGGCGTAGTCGATCTGCGCGTCGGGCAGGGCCTTGCGCAGCGCCTGCAGCGGCGAGGACGGATGGAACATCACCGGGCCCGGCCAGGTGGTCGGGGCGATCCCCGGCACCGCGTTGCCGCCGTTGACGGTGACGCCGACCATCGACGAACCGCCGCCGCCGATCACGCCCTTGTCGGCATGGCCGCCGATCACCGCGACGCGGCGCACATTGCGCGACAGCGGCAGCAGCTTGCCCTCGTTGCGCAACAGCACCGTGCCTTCCTCGACCACGCGCTGCACGGCCTGGCCGCCGGCGGCGTCGTCGATCGGCTGGTGCTGCGGCGGGTTGTCGAAGCTGCCGGTGGCGATGAAGGCGTGCAGGATGCGCTTGACCATGTCGTCCAGGCGCGCCTGCGGCACGGTGCCGGCGGCCACCGCCATGCGCAGCGGCTGGTCGAAATACACCGCCTTGTCGAACACTTCGCCGGCCGACTGCTGGTCCAGGCCGGCCAGCGCCGCCTTGGAGCCGCTGTGCACGCCGCCCCAGTCGGACATCACGTAGCCGGGGAACTTCCATTCCTGCTTCAGCACCTGGTTGAGCAGGTAGTCGTTCTCGCAGCCGTACACGCCGTTGATGCGGTTGTAGGAGCACATCACCGAGCCGGGCTGGCCGATCTTCAGCGCCAGCTCGAAGGCCAGCAGGTCCGACTCGTGCATGGCTTGCTCGCCGATGTCGGCGCTGTGGGTGTTGCGCCCGGTCTCCAGGTCGTTCATCGCGAAGTGCTTCATGGTCGAGACCACGTGCTGGCTCTGCACGCCGCGGATCGATTCGCCGACCATCGTGCCGGCCAGCAGCGGATCCTCGCCGGCGTACTCGAAGTTGCGGCCGTTGCGTGGGTCGCGCTGCAGGTTGACGCTGCCGGCCAGCAGCACGTTGAAACCCTGCTGCCAGGCCTCGCGGCCCATGGTGGCGCCGCCGGCGAAGGCCAGTGCGCGGTTCCAGGTGGCGGCGGTGGCCGGGCCGGAGGGCAGCGCGGTGGCGTGGTCGCCGGGGCGGATGTTGCCGGGGTTGGTCACGCCGAGCCCGGCATCGGCCAGTTGCTGCGACGGGATGCCCAGGCGTTCGATCGCCGGCACGTAGCCGGCCGAGCCGAGCGCACCGGCCGGCTTCGGGCCGCCGTCCTTGCCCAGGCCGAAGTAGCTGTGCAGCATCTGGAACTTCTCGTCCGGGGTCATCGCCTGCACCAGCAGCGCGGCGCGCCGGTCCGGCGACAGGTTGCGGTCGTTCCACGGGCGCTGCGCAACGGCGGCGTTCGGCGTGGACGCCGTGCCCGCGGCCGCCGCCGGCGGCGCGGCGACGGCAGGCGAGGCCAGCGCGAGGGTCAGGCAAAGGGATCCTGTAAACGTTTTCATATCGGGACGAACAGCCTCTTCAGCAGATGACGGGAAGGCGCATCGGGGGGAGTCGGGGGGAGGGGGGAACCGCGCGTCAGGACGGTGCTTCGTCGCTGCGCATGACCGGGTACAGGCGGTAGCGCTCGTCCCAGGAACTGTGGCGGCGGTAGAAGAACTCCAGCCGCGCCTGCGGATCCTTGGCGAAGGCCGCGTCGTGTTCGAGCTTGTCCTCGAACTCGGCCTTGAGCGCCGGGTCGCTGGCCAGCATCTGCCGCGCCACGTCCTCGGCGACGTAGTCTTCCATGTACTCGGCGCGCTCGAACGCGCTGTTGAACTCGCCCCATTGCAGCAGCGAGTCCGGCGCCTGCGGTTCCAGCAGCGCCATCAACAGCCGCGCCTTGGGCTGGGCGATCGGCACGAACAGCGCGCCGGCGCCGACGGCGCGGGTCTCCGGCTTCCAGGCGCCGGCGACGCTGAGCCGCTGGTGGCCTTCGGACGAGCGGGCGGCGAAGCTGGCGGTGTCGGCGCGGAAGGTCTGCACCGGCAGGTTGGCGTCGTGCTCCAGCGTGCGGAAGGCGATGCCGTGCTGGCGCAGCTTGGCGCCGACCAGGGCGGCCTGCGCCGCCGGCACCAGGTAGCCGGCGCGCGGCGCGGCGACTTCCACGCTGGGCACGATCTGGTCGCGCAGCGGCACGCGCCAGATCTGTGGGGTGCGCTCGTCGTAGCGGGTCATCAGCGCGCCGGACACCGGCGAGGGCGTGCGCGTGTAGGCATAGCCGCGGAAATCCACCAGATGCGAGGCGTCGGTGGTGCGGTAGTCCAGCGCCACGGTCTTCCCGCCCAGGGCCTGCGCGCGGGTGTCGGCCGCCAGCGCGTCGGCGCGCCACTGCGCACCGTGCCGCGCCACCTGCTGCAGCACCGAGACGATGGTGTTGCGGGTGATGCGCACGCGCTCGGGGTAGCGCTTCCACGAATGCGTTTCCACCAGCATGCCGAAGCGGTTGCGCAGCTGGAAATAGCCGTGCGAGAAGCGCGGCGTCGGCACCCCGTCCTCGAAGCCGGAGGCCGGGTCGTCGTTGACCACGAAGGAGGGGTAGTAGGGCAGCGGCAGCGAGCCCTGCCGCTTCAGATCGGCCAGCACGCTGTCGCGCAGGCGCAGGCCGTCGCCGCGCAGCGCGGTATCGCCGGCGTGCAGCGGTTCCACCTGGATCGACACGTCGTGCTCGAACTGCGCGCCGTCGGTGACATGCAGGTCCACGTACAGCAGCGGATCCCATTGCTCGACCAGGCGCAGCATCGCCTGCATCTCCGGCGCGTCGGCCTTGACGTAATCGCGGTTGAGGTTGAGGTTCTGCGCGGTGGTGCGCCAGCCCATCTGTTCCGGACCACGCTGGTTGGGCCGGTTCCAGGCGCCGAAGCGCTCGTGCCCGTCGACGTTGAACACTGGCACGAACAGCCACACCTGCCTGTCCAGCGCGCCGCGCGCGGCCTGGTCGTCGAGCAGTTGGCGCAGCGCCAGGAAGCCGGCGTCCTTGCCGTCGATCTCGCCGGCGTGGATGCCGCCCTGGATCAGCACCACCGGCAGCTTGCGCGCCTGTGCGGCCGCCGGATCCAGCGCGCCGGAGGTGGACACCGCCAGTGCCTTCATCGGCCGGCCTTCCGGGGTGGTGCCGAAGTCGAAGCAGCGCACCGCTTGCGGATAGCGCTGCGCGAACGCATCGCACAGGGCGATGGTTTCGGCGTAGCGGCCGGTGCGCGCGAACCCGCTGCGCTCGGCTTCGGTGGACAGGCCCGTCTCGCTGGCCAGCGACGGCATGCTGCACAGCAGCATCGGAAACAGCAGGGTGGCCAGCCAGGGTCGGATCATCTCGGCACCGTCTCGGGACAGGCGCCCATGATGCGGGCAGCGCGCCGATTGCGAAAGCACCCAGGGCGTGTCCTAGCGGTTCGATTCGCCGGAACGATCGGGTAACCTTCTGAAAATTTTGCCTGGACGAGGGCCCGTGAGCAGCCAAGCCACCACGAGACACGCCGCATGAGCGCGGCGCAGGAGCGCACCGCCGCGCGCATGCCGCGGCAGATTCCGTACATCATCGGCAACGAGGCCTGCGAGCGCTTCAGCTTCTACGGGATGCGCAACATCCTGGTGCAGTTCCTGATCACCTCGCTGCTGCTGCAGGAAGTGACGGCGCCCGGCCGCGAGGCCGAAGCCAAGCACATCATGCACAGCTTCATGATCGGCGTGTACTTCTTCCCGCTGCTCGGCGGCTGGCTGGCCGACCGCTTCTTCGGCAAGTACAGCACCATCCTCTGGTTCAGCCTGATCTACTGCGTGGGCCACCTGTGCCTGGCGCTGTTCGAGGGCCATCGCAACGGCTTCTTCCTCGGCCTGGGCCTGATCGCGCTGGGCGCGGGCGGGATCAAGCCGCTGGTGGCCTCGTTCATGGGCGACCAGTTCGACCAGGGCAACAAGCACCTGGCCAAGGTGGTGTTCGACGCCTTCTACTGGATCATCAACTTCGGCTCGCTGTTCGCCTCGCTGCTGATCCCGCTGGCGCTGAAGAACCTGGGGCCGGCGTGGGCGTTCGGCATCCCCGGCATCCTGATGCTGGTGGCGACCCTGGTGTTCTGGGCCGGGCGTCACCGCTACGTGCGCGTGCCGCTGCCGCCCAAGGATCCGCACGGTTTCGCCCAGGTGGTGCGCACCGCGCTGCTGCGGCAGGCGCCGGGGCAGGGCCGCCCCGGCCTGGTCCTGGCCGGCGTGGCGGTGCTGCTGGCGCTGGCGACGTTCGCCCTCGTGCCGACCCTGGGCCTGGTGATCTGCCTGTGCCTGGCGCTGGTGTTGCTGCTGGCCGGCATCGGCGGCGGCACCTGGTGGCAACTGGAGCGCGCCCGCGCGCTGCATCCGGACGCGGCGGTGGACGGCGTGCGCGCGGTGCTGCGGGTGCTGGTGGTGTTCGCGCTGGTCACCCCGTTCTTCTCGCTGTTCGACCAGAAGGCCTCGACCTGGGTACTGCAGGGCCAGCAGATGCAGATGCCGGCGTGGTTCAGCGCCTCGCAGATGCAGGCGCTGAATCCGGCGCTGGTGATGCTGCTGATCCCCTTCAACAACCTGGTGCTGTATCCGCTGCTGCGCCGGCGCGGCTACGAGCCGACCGCGCTGCGGCGGATGACCGCCGGCATCGCCTTCAGCGGCCTGGCCTGGATCGTGGTCGGCACGCTGCAGGTGACGATGGACGGCGGCGACGCGCTGTCCATCGCCTGGCAGATCCTGCCGTACGCGCTGCTGACCTTCGGCGAAGTGCTGGTCTCGGCGACCGGCCTGGAATTCGCCTACAGCCAGGCGCCGCAGTCGATGAAGGGCGTGGTGATGAGTTTCTGGAACCTCACCACCACCGTCGGCAACCTGTGGGTGCTGCTGTCCAACGCGGCGGTGCGCAACGACCGCGTCACCGCGCACATCGGCAGCACCGGGCTCAGCGAGACCGCGTTCCTGATGTTCTTCTTCGCCGCCTTCGCGTTCGTCGCCGCACTGCTGTTCGGGCTGTACGCGCGCCGCTACCGCATGGTCGACCACTACCGCCCCGCCTGAGACCCCGCATGTCCTCCGTCACCCCCGTCAACCTGATCCTGATCGTCCTCACCGTGCTGGTGTCGTGGGCGGCGTTCAACAACCGCCGGCTGCTCGACCGGCTGATCCTGTGGCCGCCGGCGATCGACCGCCACAAGCAGTACGACCGGCTGGTGACCTACGGCTTCATCCATGCCGATTTCCCGCACCTGCTGTTCAACATGGTCACGCTGTACTTCTTCGGCGGCCCGATCGAGGTGCTGATGGAGCGGCTGACCGGCAACATGCTGGTGTACCCGCTGTTCTACCTGTCGGCGTTGGTGGTCTCGATCCTGCCCAGCTACCTGAAGAACCAGAAGAACCCCAACTACATGAGCCTGGGCGCATCCGGCGCGGTGTCGGCGGTGCTGTTCGCCTTCATCCTGATGGCGCCGTGGACCGGGATCTTCTTCTTCTTCATCCCGATTCCGATCCCGGCGATCCTGTATGCCGTGTTCTATGTCGGCTACAGCATCTGGATGGACCGCCGCGGCGGCGACAACGTCAACCACAGCGCGCACCTGGCCGGCGCGGCGTTCGGCGTCATGTTCCTGCTGATCATGGAGCCGTCGGTGCTGCAGCACTTTCTGGGCGAGCTGGCGAACCCGCGCTTCGGGCGCGGCTGATCCGCGACGCGCTGGCGTCCGCACGGGCGTGCGGCGCCGCGCGATCGGCACATCTCTCATTCGCTGCGCTGGGTATGCGCCGTGGCGCCGATGCGGTCGTGGGCACGCATCGCGCATGGGGCAGGTGGCGGTCCGTCAGGCCGCCCTCTGTGTTCAGCGGGTCTGCTGCCCGCGCAACTGCACCTTGGCGCTGCCGATGGCGGCGTTCTCGTAGGTGCGCTTGAGGCGCTGGTAGACCTCGTCGTCGAGCTGCTGGAACTCGCCGCCCTGGTGGTCGCCGCTGACCGACAGTTGGAATAGCCCTTCCAGCAAGGAGGCGTTGTGGTCGCCCTGGTCGTATTTGCTCTCGGTCTCGCTCATGCGCGTGGTTCCCTGTTGGATCGCTGCGTGATGGGAGGTGCAACTCCCATGCCAGGTTTTCGGCCTGTCCTGGTGGTATCGGCCGCGCGCGGCACGACTTGAGCGGCGTACGGCTGACGCGCCGCGTCGGCGGCGTGACGCCCTGGGGCAGGTGTTTCACATCTCCGCGGCAAGCCGCAGCGGACACTGCCTGCTCCGCGACACATCCCACTTCCCATGTCCGTACCGAACGTCCCGATCGCGCACGATCCGCAGCAGCACCGCTTCAGCCTGCAGGTCGACGGCCATCGCGCCGAACTCGACTACGTGCTGGAGCAGGGGCGCATGGTCATCACCCACACCGGGGTGCCTGGCCCGATCGGCGGGCGCGGGCTGGCGGCGCAACTGGTCGCCGCCGCGCTGGACCATGCGCAGGCACAAGGCTGGAAGGTGGTGCCGGCGTGTTCGTACGCGGCCGTGTTCATCCAGCGGCATCCGCAATACGCGGCGCTGCTCGATTGAGCATCGGGCACCGCAACGGCGCGATAATGCGCGCCACTTTTACAGGCATTGCAGGAACAGGGGCAGTCGACGTGAGCAGGGCAGAGACGATGGGCAACGGGCGGATGGCATGGACGGCACTGGCGGTCGCCGCGGCGCTGGCACTGGCCGGCTGCAAACGCGAGGAACCGGCCGCCGTACCGGCGCCCGCCGCGGCACCGGCACAAAGCGAGGCTTCCGCGGCGCCGGAGCAGGCGCAGGCCACGCCGCCGGAACTGAAGGACATCGTCGAACACAGCCCCAGCTATGTGGTCGGCATCACTTTCCCGCCGTCGATCAACCGTTATCCCGGACTGGCCGAGGCGGCCAACCGCTACGCGCAGAGCGCGCGCAGCGAGCTGATGGAAGCGGTCGACGGGCTGGGCAACGATCGCCCGCGCGCGCCCTACGAACTCTCGCTGCAGTTCGAGATGCTGCTGGAGCGTCCGGACCTGGTCGCGCTGAGCGCCGACGGCAGCCGCTACACCGGCGGTGCGCACGGCGAACCGCTGGTGGCGCGTTGGGTGTGGCTGCCGCAGCAGCAGCGCATGCTCACCGCCGAGACACTGATCCCGGATGCGTCGCATTGGAAACAGGTGGCCGGTTACGTCGCCGCGCAACTGCGCCAGGCGGTGCAGACGCGGGTGGATGCCGAACAGGTGCCGCCGGAGGACCAGGACGAGCAGGTGCGCAGCGCCAGCAAGATGATCGCCGAAGGCACCGAGCCGCAGCCCGGCAACTTCAGCCAGTTCCAGCCGTTGGTCGACGCGGCGGGCAAGATCACCGCCTTGCGTTTCGTGTTCCCGCCGTACCAGGTGGGGCCGTACGCCGATGGCACGCAGACGGTGGACGTGCCGGCCAGCGTGCTGCGCGAGCTGGTGGCACCGGAATACGCGCCGCTGTTCGCCGCCTGAGCGGTGGCCGGCGCGCCAGCGCGCGTCGGCGTCGGCGTGCGGTGCACCGCGTCGACAGCATGCGGGAACGCAACGCGTGCCCTCGTCGGAACGATGCGCAATGGGTAGCATTGGCGGCTACCTCACTTGCAATCGATTTCTTATGGGCAGTTTCGATCAGACCGAGCGGCGCGTGGCGCACACCTGCGCGCGCTATCCGGCTTTCCCGCGCGAGCCCGCCGTCCTGGTCCGGCTGGTCAAGCACCTGTACAAGCGCGTGCATGCCAACGCCAGCGGCGTGCTCAAGGAGTACGGCATCAGCCCGCCGGAGTACGAGATCCTGATGATGCTGTACGGCACGCCCGAGCAGTGCATCACCCCCACCGAGGTGGCCGAGGCCGCCAGCGAGAAGCCGGCCAACATCACCCGTCTCACCGACAGCCTGTGCAGCAAGGGGCTGCTGTCGCGCACGGCCAGTCCGGAAGACCGGCGCAAGGTCGCGCTGACCCTGCAGCCGGCCGGCATCGCCCTGATCGAACGCTTGCTGCCGGACGTGTGTGCGTTCCTGGAGACGGAAACCGCGGCGCTGGATGCCGGCGAGCAGCAGCAGCTGGAGAAACTGCTGAAGAAGATGCTGGCCGGCATCGACGGCCTCGACGTTGCCACCGAGTCGAAGACGCAGGCGGCGCTGCCCTGAGGGCACCTCGAAGAAGGTGCGTCCGCGGCATCGAGCGTGAATCGATGTGCTGCAGGAGCGGCTTCAGCCGCGACCGGCGTGTCGGAAACCCGCGTCGCGGCTGAAGCCGCTCCTGCCGGACGCGTTCCGGTGTGCTTCGGAGGTGCTCTAGGCGCGTTGCCCATCCCAAAGCAGGCAGGACATCGGCCTGTTCCTAGCGCCAGCCGCGCGCGCGCGCGCGCTGTTCGCCGTCGGCATCCAGCGCCTCGCCGGCGATGCGCGCATCCACCGCCTGCAGCACCGCGGCCGGCATCGGGCTGGCCGCCATGCGCATGCCGCCGCCGTCTTCGCGTTCGCCGGCGGGCGCCAGCAGTTCCACCCGCCATGCGCCGTCGCGCTGGCAGGCCAGGCCGGCGTTGGCGTTGGACAGCGCGAAGGTGCGGCAGTAATGGCCGTCGCGATCGCGGAAGCTCAGGCCGATGCGCACGCTGCCCTGGGACTGGCCGGACAACTGCAGCGTCAGCGCCTGCGCCAGCGCGCCCTCGGCGACGCTCCCCTGGGTCGCCGCGACCGTCGGGCCGTGCGCATCGCCCTGCGGCAATTGCCGCTGCGCGATCCACAGCCCCAGCAACAGCGCCGCCGCCAAGGCCGCCGGCAGCGCCCAGCGGCGCC
>NZ_AQOK01000092.1:0-2760 GCF_000364645.1 Xanthomonas sp. SHU 308
TCGTTGCCGGCGGCGGGCGCGGCAGCCGGGGCGGCGGCGGTGCCGGAGGCAGGGGCGACGGCGTCGGCAGTGCCGTCCTGGGCCTTGCATGCCACCAGGATCGGCAGCAGGGCCATCAGGGTCAGGGCGAAGCGGGTCTTCATCGGCGACATCTCCAGCAGGATGGGGGACAAATGCCGGACGCGCCGCAAGCGCGGTCCGGCCACCCCGTCATGATGCCATGGCGCGGATGAAGCGCCGTACGCCGATTACTTGCCTGCGCGCTCGCGGGCGATCAACGCGTCGGCGATACGCAGCATGTCCTCGAAGTTCTTGCCCTTGACCAGGTACTTGCCGTCGACGATCAGCGCCGGGGTGCCGGAGATGTCGGCGCGCACGGCGAAATCGCGCGCGGCCTTCACCTGCGCGGCGACCTGCGGGCTCTGGTAGGCGGCGATGAAGGCCTGCGGCTTGACCCCGAAGCCGGCGTAGAACGTGGCCAGTTCCTCCGGCGCCACGTTCTGCACCGGTACGCTGCGCTTGTCGTGGATGGCCTCGAACATGGCGCGGTGGCTGCGGCTCTGCACGCCCAACTGCTGCGCGGCATAGAAGGCGCTGGCGAAGTTGTCCCAGTAGCCGCCGAACGCCGCCGGCACCAGGGTCAGGCGCACGTCCTTGGCCTGCTTGCCGGCCCATTCTTCCAGCAGCGGCTCGAAGTGCGCGCAATGCGGGCAGGTATAGCCGAACACTTCCACCACCTCGATCTTGCCGGCCAGCGGCGCGAACGGCTTGGGATTGGCGATCAGGGTGTAGTCCTCCCCTTCCACCGCGGTGGCGGACTTGGGTTGCGCGCAGGCGCTCAACGGCAGCAGGGCGAGCAGGCACAACAGCAGGCGGGGCAGACGGTTCATACGATCTCCAATGGCAAAAAACGAACGCCGGTCGTCGGGACCGGCGCGAAGGGGAAACGGGCCGGCGCCGCCGTGGCGGCGCGCGGTCAGGATTGTTGCGCGGGCGCCGGCTGCTGTGGCGTTGCCGCGGCCGGTGCCGCCTGCGCGGCGGCCGCGTCGTCGGCGCGGTCGTGCAGGCCCTGCAGGTAGCTGCCCAGCGCCTTGATCTCCTGGTCGGTCAGCGGCTTGGCCACCTGCGCCATGATCTTGAACATCGTCGGATCGCGCTCCTGGGTGGTGCCGGCCTGGTATTCCTGCAGGCGCCGCGCCACGTAATCGGCGTGCTGGCCGCCCAGATGCGGATAGGCCGGCCCCGGATTGCCGGCGCCGGCCGGGCCGTGGCAGGCCATGCACGCGGGAATGCCGCGGGTCGCGTCGCCGCCGCGATACAGCTGCTGGCCGACCTCGTAGAACTTCATGCCCGCGTAGGGACCGTCGGCGATCACCGCGTCGTCGGCGATGCCGGCGCCGGCCTTCTGCGTGGCGAAGTAGGCGCCGATGTCGCGCATGTCCTGCGCGCTCAGCGGCTGCACGAACGGCACCATCGCCGCGACCGCGCCGCTGGTGCGCTCGCCGTGGGCAATCAGCGCCATCTGCCGCGCGCTGTAGCGCTCCACCTGGCCGGCGATGCGCGGATACATGGCGATCGCGGGGTTGCCGTCCGCGCCGTGGCAGGCGGCGCAGGCCGCGGCCTTGGCCTGGCCGGCCTTGGGGTCGCCCCAGGCGGCCTTGCCGATGTCGCCCTCCAGCGGCGTGGTGCGCACCGGCGCGTGGTCGGGAATGGGAACCACCGAGGTCTGCGCGAACGCGACCGCGGCAGCGACGGAAACCGCTAGACCGGCAAAGGCAAGAACGCGAGCGTGGCGCATTGCTGAAGCTCCGTATGACCCGACCCCGCGGCTGCCGGACGGCGACCGCACTCGCGCGATTATCGGCATGCCGCGGCCCGGCGGTCAACGAAGCCCGCCCGGTGCCCTGGACGTGCGATCCTAGGGGGATGTCGCTGATCCTCGAACGTGCCCACTATCTGTTGTCCGCCCACAATGCCCGCCAGTTGCCGGACGACGGCGGCTGGGAAGTGGCGTTCGCCGGCCGCTCCAACGCCGGCAAGTCCAGCGCGCTGAACGCGCTGACCCGACAGAACGCCCTGGCCCGCGTGTCCAAGACGCCTGGCCGCACCCAGCAGCTGGTGTTCTTCCAGGTCCAGCCCGAGCGCTACCTGGTGGACCTGCCCGGCTACGGCTACGCCAAGGTGCCGCAGGAACTGCAGGCGCACTGGCAGAAGTTCATCGACACCTATTTCCGCACGCGCGAGGCCCTGCGCGGGTTGGTGGTGGTGATGGACATCCGTCATCCGCTGAAGGACTACGACCGGCAGATGCTGGGCTACGCCGCCCAGCGCGGGCTGCCCGCGCATGCGTTGCTGACCAAGGCCGACAAGCTCGGCCGCGGCCAGCAGGGGCAGGTGCTGCAGCAGGTACGCAAGGAGCTGACCAGCGCGTTCGGCGATACGGTCAGCGTGCAGACTTTCTCCGGCGAGACCCGCCAGGGCGTGGACGAGGCGCGTGGCATCGTCGGTGGCTGGCTGGGATTGGACACGGAGCCGACTGCCGCGGAGTGAGCGCGGTGGTGCTGGCACCCAAACTTCGCGAGACGCTTCGCGCCGGACCCTCACCCCAACCCCTCTCCTGGGGGGAGAGGGGCTAGCCTCTGTTCCTTCTCCCATCGGGAGAAGGTGCCCCGAAGGGGCGGATGAGGGTACGGGCGCAGCCTCGTGCACTCGAACTCCGCGGGACGCTTCGCGCCGGACCCTCACCCCAACCCCTCTCCC
>NZ_AQOK01000093.1:0-2867 GCF_000364645.1 Xanthomonas sp. SHU 308
TGGCCCCCTTTTCGGGGGAAGGTGGCCCGCAGGGCCGGATAAGGGTACGGGCCAATCAAGGCGCCGCCGGCAACGGCGAGAACTCCGTCGGCACCCAGGCGAAGGCCTCGCCCTCGCGACGCACGTGGCCCAGTCCCGGGAACGGCAGATGCGCGCCGGCTACCCACCAGCCGTGGTCCGCGGCCTGCGCCAGCATGCGCTTGCGCGCGGCGATCGCCGCGGCGCGGTCGCTGTCGGCCTCGAACGACGCCTGCGGCTGCGCGAACTGCACCGCGTGGTAGTGCACCAGATCGCCCCACACCAGCAGTTGCTGCCCCGCACCACCGTCGAAGCGGTACGACACGTGCCCGGGCGTGTGTCCGTGGGTATCCAGCGCCACCGCGCCGCCGGGCAGCGCGTCGCCGGGACGGAAACGGCGCAGCCGCTGCGCGGACTGGTAGGGCGCCACCGCCGCCCGCGCCAGCGGGAAGGCGAAGCGCAGTGCCTGCGGCGCCCCGGCCTCGCTGGCCGGGTCCAGCCAGTACGCCGCGTCGGCGGCGCTCAGCCACACCGTCGCCTTGGGATAGGCGGGCTGGCCCTGTGCGTCCAGCAGGCCGCACAGGTGATCGGGATGGGCGTGGGTGAGCAGCACGTCGTCGACCTGCTCGGGCGCATAGCCGGCCGCGCGCAGGTTGGCCAGCACCTGGCCGAGGCCAGGGCCGAAACAGGTCGCGGTGCCGGTATCGACCAGGGTGAGGTGCGTGCCGTCCTGGATCAGATAAGCGTTGACCGCGGTCTGCAGGCCCTTGTCGTTCTCCGGCACATAGCGGTGGTCGAGCAGGCGTGCGATCGCCTCCGGCGGAATGTTCGCCAGTTCCGCGCGCGACAGCGCCACGGTGCCGTCGAACAGGGCGGTGACCCGCAAGCGGCCGATCGCCTGGCGATAGACGCCGGGCACCTGCGTCTGGGCGCTGGCCGGCGCGGCGGCGTGGGCGGGTGATGGCAGCGTCAGCGCCGCGCTGGCGCTCAGGGCCAGCGCGCACAACGCGCGCAGCGGGAACACGGACATGGGATTTCCTGGCAGAGCGGCGTGCGCCGCGGTAATGGCATGCTGCACCGGCGCCGCTGCGCGATTCGCTCATTCCGCTGCGCGCGGCGCTCAATGCCGACGTGGCTCAGTTGCCGATGCTGGCAGGATCCAGGCCATAGCGCTCCTGGAAGCGTTGGCTGAAGCTGCGCACCGAGCGGTAACCGGCGTGCGCGGCGACCGTCTTCAATGGCCAGCGCGTGGTGTACAGCAGTTGCATCGCGTGCGCCAGGCGCGCATCGGTGAGCAGTTCGCGCAACGACGTGCGTTCGCCGGCCAGGTGCCGGCGCAGGGTCGCACCGCTGAGGCCCAGGCTGTCCTCGATGTCGCGCGAACGCCAGCCGCGTTGCGGCTGTGCGGCGATCAGCTCGCGCACCTGCGCTGCCACGCTCGGCGCCGGCGGCAGCAGCAGGCCGCCGTGGCCTTGCCGGCACAGCGCCACCACCAGGGCCGCCAGCGCCAGCCGCGCCTCGGTGTAGCGGCCGTCCTGCAGCGCCTGCCGCCATTGCAGCAGGGGGCCGCCGAACGTCTCGGCACGCAGACGCGCCAGCTCCGCGCCGGCGGCGGGCAGCGGTTCGTTCCACAGCACGCGCGCCGCGCTCAGCGCTTCCTCGCACAGCGGCACCAGCACGCTCAGGTACAGGCCGCTGTGCGGATCCGGGATGTTGACCACATCGATGCGGCAGCGCCGCGTCACCAGGAACAGGTCGCCCGGTACGAAGTCCAGGGCCTGTGTCGCGGTGCGCACCTGCTTGCGGCCCTGCAGCAGGATAGCCAACTGCGGCCGCGCGATCTCCACCGAGCGCGCGCCGTGTTCGCGGCGCGCGCTGATGCAGGCGTAGCCCTCGGCCTGGGTGCAGTCGGCCAGGCTGGCCAGGCGCGCGAGCAACAGGGCGTCGGGAGAGGTGGTGTCGGCCATGGCCGTGATGCTAGCGCAGCGCGGCGCGCGCGCTCAGCGTAAAGCGCCAGGCTGCAACGTCGCAGCCGGCCGGACCGCCACGACTGCGCTGGTGCCGGCTCCGCAAACTGCCGGTCTCGGTGCGCCACAGGTCGCTTCCCCGCGGTCTGGCGACTGCGCAGTCGTTTTGTCAGCCACGCTTACCTGGGAGGTTGCATGAGTTCGATGGTGATTCCGTCGGGCCCGCTGACGTAGGCAACGATGGTTCCCGCGCGTGGCCCTGCCTCGATCGGCCGCGGAGATCCTTTCAACTGCCATCCCTGCGCCTGGATCCTGGCGACCGCCACGTCGATCTCCGTCACGGTGACGGCGAGATGGGCCGCGCCGATCGCGCCAGCGCTTGCGGGTGTCTTGCCCAATGTGCGGGCCGTCGAGTATTCCAGCAGTTCGATGGGAAAGCCGGCAGGCGAGACCACCAGCGCCATGCGGCAACGAGGATCGTCGACGCCCGTCACCTCGCGCAGGAAATCGCCGCCCATTTCGCCCGTGCGGACAAGTTCGAAGCCCATGGCCTCAGTCCAGAACGCGATCGCCTCATCCAGCGATGAAACGGAAAATCCCATGTGGTCGACGACGAAGGGGCCAGTGTCGATTTTCAGTACTCCAGGTCAGGTTCCGTGTTGAACGACGGGCGTGCGGTTGCCTTGCATTTCGGGGAAACGGCTGTGGCCATGCCGGTGATGCTATCCAGTACGGGGCGCGTCCGCTCAGACATGCACGCCGAACACATGGCCGATCGCGCCGCTGGCGAGCATCGCCGCCGCGCCCCAGAACACCACCCGCACTGCGCCGCGCAGGCCCGAGGCGCCGCCGGCACGCGCGGCCAGCGCGCCGGTCAGCGAC
>NZ_AQOK01000094.1:0-13352 GCF_000364645.1 Xanthomonas sp. SHU 308
CCGCGCAGGCGGCCGGCGACGCGCCGCCACAGCCGCTCGGCGACGCCGCCGTCGGCGGCATCCTGCGCCGCGGGCAGCGCCGACAGCAGCATGTCCCAGGCGACGAAATCGCTGTCGGGCAGCAGGTACAGGCGCCAGCAGCACTGCTGCTGGCGATCGTAGAAGCGCAGGCTCTCCAGCACGCCGTCGCTGTCCACATCCAGGTGCGCGGCCACGCTGCAGGCGTGGCGCCAGCCGATCAGTTCGGCGCCGGTGTGGGCGCGGTACAGACACAACACCGTGCCCAGTGCGGCCAGTTGCGCCGGGCGCGGCAGCGGCGCGGCGATCCGCTCCGGGCCGGTACGCGCTGGCGCAGCGATGCGCATGTAGGGCTACCAGTCCAGCGCCAGGCTGACCGAGACGTTGCGCCCGGCGCCGGTGTAGCGGTCGAGCACGCGGCTGCGGGCCAGGGTCGCGCCGGGCAGCATGTTCCAGTCGATGTAGCGGCGGTCGGCCAGGTTGAACACGCCCACGTCGAGCCGCGCACCTTCGGTGAAGTGCCAATGCGCGAGCAGGTCGAGCGTCGCGTAGCCGGCCGGCGTGTAATAGCTCGGCAGTTCCGGCCGGCGCTTCTTCGCCACCGCGGTGGCGACTAGTTGCGTACCCCAGGTACTGTGGTCGTAGCCCAGGCCGAGCACGCCACGCAGCGGATCCACGGAATTGAGCGGGGTGCCGTCGGTGCGGTTGTCGCCGCGCGCATAGGCCGCGCTGGCCTGCAGCGACCAGCCGCTCCAGCGCGCATCGAGTGCGCCGAAGTCGATGCCGGCCTTGGCCTCCACGCCGCGGATGGTCACCCGGTCGACGTTGCGCGATTGATACAGCATCAGGCCGTTGGCGTTGAAGCCGACGAAGCGGTAGGACTCGATGAAGTCGCGATAGGCGTTGCGGTAGGCGCTCAGGCCGGCGTAGACCGCCGGACCGGCGTAGCGCACGCCCAGTTCGGCGCCGCGACTGGTCTCCGGCTTCAGGTCGGGATTGGCGATCGCGGTGTAGCCGATGAGCAGGTTGGTGAAGCCGATATTGACGTCGTTGTACGGCGGCGCGCGGAAGCCGTGCGCGTAGTTGGCGTACAGCGACCAGGCATCGTCCAGGCGCCAGATCGCGCCGAGCTTGGGCGAGACGTTGCGGTCGCTGATCTTCTTCGCCGCCACGCCGGGATTGTCGGTGGCGAAGATCGCGTCGACCTGCGGCGACAGCCGGTAATAGTCCGCACGCAACGCCGGGGTCAGGCTGAAGCGGCCATCGGCCAGCGCGATCTCGTCCTGCAGGTAGGCGCCGGCCTTGAGCGTCTCGGTGATCGGGAAGTCGCGGACCGGGAAGGTTTCGATGCCCACGGTCTTGCTGATCGTGCCGGTGCGCAGGTTCAGCGTGTGGCCATCGCGCTTCTCGTGGGTATCGGTGTGCGACAGGTCGATGCCGTAGCTGATGTCGTGCACGATGCGCCCCTGATCGACCCGCTTGTGCAGATTCGCCTGCAGTCCGTACAGGCGCTGGTCGAAGTCGTGCTCCATGTGCCGCAGCGTGCCGTTGCTGCGGCGTTCGTCGGTGCGCTGCAGGCTCTGGCTGTCCTGGCGGTACAGCTGCCACTGCAGGTCGTCGGCGAGCAGCGTGTCGAGCTGGTCCACCTCGTGTGCCAGCGACACGCGGGCGCGGGTCTGATGGTCGCGGCCGCGCTGCGACAGGATGCTGGCGGTGACGTTGCTCAGCGCATCGATGCGCGAGTAGTCCTCGTTGCCTTCGACGGTCAGCTTGAAGCGCTGATTGGCGCTGGGCGCGTAGACCAGCTTGCTGAGCAGGCTGCGGCCGTCGCTGCTGAGCGGATTGGGCGCGGTGCGGGCGACGCCGATGCTGCGGTTGTCGCCCTGGGTTTCGCTTTCCTGGCCCTGGCGATGGCTGACCGCGGCCATGCCGCTCCAGCGGTCGCCGCCGAAGGCGACCAGCGCGCCGGCGAACAACCCCTTCCACTCGCTCTCGTAGCCGAACTTCAGGCCGACGTAACTGTCCTTGCCCGGCGCCAGGTAGTCGGCCGGATCCTTGGTGACGTAGGCGACCACCCCGCCCAGCGCATCCGAACCGTACAGCGCGCTGGCCGGACCGCGCACGATCTCCACGCGCTTGAGCGTGTCCATGTCGACGAAGTTGCGGTTGGCGTTGAGGTAGCTGCCGAAGCTGAAGGTGTCCGAGACCGGGATGCCGTCGGTCTGGATCAGCACGCGGTTGCCGTCCAGGCCACGGATGCGGATGCCGGAGATGCCGCTGAAGCGGCCGCTGTTGCTGGTGGCGGACACGCCGGGCGTATAGCGCAGCAGATCCTTCAGGTCGTGGACCAGTGCGCGGTCCATCTGTTCGCGGTCGATCACGTCGACGCTGCCGGGCACGTCGACGATGGCGCGCTGGGTGCGGGTGGCAGTGACCTGCAGGCGATCGAAATCGCGGATGGCGGCCGCCGCACTGGCGGCGTCGGCGGAGGTGTCGGCAGAAACAGGAGCGGCATGCGCGCCGGCGGCCAGGGCCAGCCACAGCGCGCCGGTGAGCGGGGCGGTACGGAACATGGAGAGCATCGGTGGTCGCGGAAGACCCTCGACCGGCACGGCACGGGGTCCGCGCCTGGCCGAGGGGGAGAGAAGGATCGCGACTGCGAGGCGGCCGCGGCCGACGCGCAAGGGCGTGGGCCAGGTGGCGGCAGATCGAGCGGGGAGACCGGCCGCGCGCGGCGGCCGGGGGGCATCACTTGGTCAGGATCAGCTTGTCGTTGCTGGTGTGGCGCAGGCGATAGACGCGGTCGCCGTGCTGGATCAGCACTTCGCGGCGGCCCTTGAGCAGCGCCTGGCTGCTGATGGTTTCTTCGGCCGGGACTGCGCGCGGCACGGTGCGCTCGCGCAGGCTCAGGGTCTCGGGGTGACGCAACAGCACGGGTTGAGCGGTCATGGTCGAACTCCATCCACGGGGTGCATCGAGATGATAATGATTCTCAATACTTAATCAAGACCCATTCTCGCCCGATTCGATTCGCAATCCCGATCAAAACCCCGACCACGAAAGATTCCAAAGATCGCCACACATCAACGCCTTCGCCGCCGCGCCGCCGCGCCGCCGCTGCATTGCGGCGGCGCAAGCGCATGCCGTCGTCAGCGCACCGCGGCGTCGACCCGTTCCCACCACGCCGCGTCGTCGCGCGCGGCCAGCTCCAGCGCCGCCAGGTTCTCCAGCAGCTGCGACACCCGGCTGGCGCCGAGGATCACCGTGGACACGTGCGGGTTGCGCAGGCACCAGGCGATCGCCAGCGACGCCGGCGCCACGCCCTCGTCCGCGGCCAGCGCGGTGAAGGCGCGCGCGCGCTCGACCCGGCGTTGCGCCGGCGGCCCGATCACCTCCTGCTGCAGCCAGGCATTGCGCTCCTGGCCCAGCCGCGAGGCCGGATCGATGCCGTCGTTGTACTTGCCGGTCAGCAGGCCCGAGGCAAGCGGCGACCAGATGGTGGTACCCAGGCCGAGCTCGGCGTACAGCGGCGCGTACTCCTGCTCGACGCGCTCGCGATGCAGCAGGTTGTACTGCGGCTGTTCCATCGACGGCCCGTGCAGGCCCAGCGCGCTCGCCACCTGCGCCGCCTCGCGGATGCGCTCGGCCGGCCACTCGGAGGTGCCCCAATACAGCACCTTGCCCTGGCGGATCAGCGCGTCCATCGCGCGCACGGTTTCCTCCACCGGCGTGTCCGGATCGGGGCGGTGGCAGTAGTACAGATCCAGATACTCCACCCGCAAGCGCTTGAGCGCGGCATGGCAGGCGTCGGTGACGTGCTTGCGCGACAGCCCGCGCTGGGTCGGGCGCGGCGATTCCACGGCGCCGAAGTAGACCTTGCTGGACACGCAGAAGCCGTCGCGCGGCAGCCGCAGGTCGGCGATCACGTCGCCCATCACCTGCTCGGCGCGGCCGTGCGCATAGACCTCGGCGTTGTCGAAGAAGTTGATGCCGTGGTCCCAGGCGGCGGCGATCAGGTTGCGCGCTTCGTCGCGGCCGGTCTGCCCGCCGAAGTTGATCCAGGCGCCGAACGACAGCGCCGACAGTTGCAGCCCGGTGGCACCGAGGCGACGGTATTGCATGGCAACTCCTCCTGCTGAGCGAACCCGCGGCACGGCCGGCGGGCGGCCGCACAGTGTAGCGGCGCTGCCGCAAGGCCCCTTCGGCGCCGCCACGCCGGCGGCAGCCAGGCGCCCCGCTCTTGCGAATCCCCAATCCCCAATCCCGAATCCCCCGACTGAACACGCCTCGCCTTGCCGGCCGTCACCCCCTGCACTAGGCTTCCCGTCTTTGGTCGGGGACCGGGGACGCAGATGGTCGAGGGATTGGGAAGGATCGGCTTCGGCCTGTTCGGTTTGGCGGTGTTGATCGGGATCACCTGGCTGTTCTCCAACAACCGCCGGGCGGTGGACTGGAAGCTGGTCGCGACCGGCCTGGTCCTGCAGATCGGGTTCGCCTCGCTGGTGCTGCTGGTCCCGGGCGGCCGTGAGGTGTTCGACTGGCTCGGCCAGGTGTTCGTCAAGGTGCTGAGCTTCGTCAACGAAGGCTCCAGCTTCATCTTCGGCAGCCTGCTCGACACCAAGACCTACGGCTTCATCTTCGCCTTCCAGGTGCTGCCGACCATCATCTTCTTCTCCGCGCTGATGGGCGTGCTGTACCACCTGGGGGTGATGCAGGCGGTGGTGCGGGTGATGGCCTGGGCGATCACCAAGGTGATGCGCGTGTCCGGCGCCGAGACCACCAGCGTCTGCGCCAGCGTGTTCATCGGCCAGACCGAGGCGCCGCTGACGGTGCGTCCGTACATCCCGCGCATGACCGAGTCCGAACTGCTGACGATGATGATCGGCGGCATGGCGCACATCGCCGGCGGCGTGCTGGCGGCCTACGTGGGCATGCTCGGCGGCGGCGATCCGGCGCAGCAGGCGTTCTACGCCAAGCATCTGCTGGCGGCCAGCATCATGGCCGCGCCGGCGACGCTGGTGGTGGCCAAGCTGCTGATCCCGGAGACCGGCACGCCGCTGACCCGCGGCACGGTCAAGATGGAAGTGGAGAAGACCACCAGCAACGTGATCGATGCCGCCGCCGCCGGCGCCGGCGACGGCCTGCGCCTGGCGCTGAACATCGGCGCGATGCTGCTGGCGTTCATCGCCCTGATCGCGCTGGTCAATGCGCCGCTGACCTGGATCGGCGACGTCACCGGCCTGGCCAGCGTGATCGGCCGCCCGACCAACCTGTCCACCATCTTCGGCTACGTGCTGGCGCCGGTGGCCTGGGTGATCGGCACGCCGTGGCCGGATGCAACCACGGTCGGTTCGCTGATCGGCCAGAAGGTGGTCATCAACGAGTTCGTCGCGTATACCGAGCTGTCGCGTATCGTCCAGGGCCAGGTGCCGGGCGTGAGCCTGAGCGCGGAAGGCCGGCTGGTCGCCACCTACGCGCTGTGCGGCTTCGCCAACTTCAGCTCGATCGCGATCCAGATCGGCGGCATCGGCGGCCTGGCCCCCGAGCGCCGCCACGACCTGGCCCGCTTCGGCCTGCGTGCGGTGCTGGGCGGCTCGATCGCCACCTTCATGACCGCGACCATCGCCGGGGTGCTGTCGCACTTCGCCTGATCCGGCCGCGGCATCCGCCGCACCCGTCTTTCTTTTTTTCAGTTCCAGTCGAGAAGCAGTACATGCCTATGAGTTCGGTCATCGTCGTCGGTTCGTTCAATGTCGACCATGTGTGGCGTTGCGAGAATCTGCCCGCACCGGGGGCGACCATCGCCGGCCGCTACAGCACCGGCCCCGGCGGCAAGGGCTTCAACCAGGCGGTGGCGGCGGCGCGCGCCGGCGCGCGTACCAGCTTCGTCTGCGCGCTCGGCGACGACGCCGGCGGCGCGATGGCGCGCGGCCTGGCCGCGCAGGACGGTATCGCCCTGGTCGCCGAGGCCAGCAGCGAGCCGACCGGCACCGGCGGCATCTACGTCGACGGCCACGGCCGCAACACCATCGTCATCGGCGCCGGCGCCAACGCCGCGCTGAGCCTGGACTTCGTGCAGGCGCAGCGTCCGCTGCTGGGCTCGGCGCGGGTGCTGCTGGCGCAGCTGGAATCGCCGATCGAGACCATCGAGGGCACCCTGGCGCTGGCCCGCGAGGCCGGCCTGACCACGGTGCTCAACGCCGCCCCGGCCAACGCGCAGACCAGCATCGGCCTGCTCAAGCTGGCCGACGTGCTGACCCCCAACGAAACCGAGTTCGCCGCCCTGCTCGCCCGCCATGTCGGCGTGCGCGTGGACGCCGACGACGTCGCCGCCACCGATGGCGGCAGCTTGCACGCGCTGTGCCGCAAGCTGCTGCCGGGCGGCACCGTGGTGGTGACGCTGGGCGCGGTCGGTGCGTTCATCTCGCACCCCGAGGAGCGCCTGCTCGGCGACACCCAGCCCTACTACCGGATCGGCGCCGAAACCGCGCATACCGTGGACACCACCGGTGCCGGCGATGCCTTCAACGGCGCCCTGGTGGCGTCGCTGGCGCAGTCGCCGAACGCCGCGTTCGCCACCCACGTGCGCTTCGCCAACCACTACGCGGCGCGATCCACCGAGGCCGAAGGCGCGGCGGCATCGATGCCGCGGCTGACGCCCGAGGCCGGCTGAGCGATCGGCGCGACGGTGCCGGCCGTCGCCGTCGCCTGCCATCACAAACCAGCGCCGGCGCTGCGCCGGCCACGCATCCGACAAGGAGTTGCCGATGCCCCGCCGTTCCGTCATCCCGTTCGCCTTGCTGTGTGCGCTGCTGCTCCCGCTGTCCGCCGCCGCGGCACCGCGCTGCGACTGGAACAGCCTGGCCGCCGACGCCGACCGCGCCGCGGTGACCGTCTCCGCCGAACGCCTGCAGCAGGTGATCGCGGCGCATTACGACGATGCCGAGCAGGAGAAGGGCGCGGCGCTGGCGCGGACCCTGCTGCAGCGCGCGCAGACGCCGCAGCAGCCGGGCACATTGGAAGGCCGCTGGAAGGTGCGCTCGATCCAGGTCGACCCGCACTTCGCCTACGCCTATCCCTACTTCAAGGCCGAGATCCGCCGCGATCCCTGCGGCTACCACCTGAGCAAGACCAGCGGCTCGCAGCGCCGCAGCGGCACGCTGTATCCGCTGTCCGCCGGCAGCCATGAGCTGGCCTTCCTCGGCGCCAGCACGGTCAACGACGAGCCTGAAGCGGCCTACGCGCCCGGCCATGCCTCCGACGGCACGCACGGCAACAGCGTCGGCCGCCTGGTCGCGCTGGGCCCGGACGAACTGCTGCTGATCCTGGACGGCAAGGACAACGGCTTCGAGCTGTACCAGCTGATGCGCTGACGGCCGCGCGGGCCGCCCGGCCCGCCAGCGCATGCGCCCCGCTACACTAGCGGCATGCGTATCGGCCCCTACACGATCGAACCGAAGGTGATCCTGGCACCGATGGCCGGGGTCACCGACAAGCCGTTCCGGCTGCTGTGCAAGCGGCTGGGCGCGGGCCTGGCCGTGTCGGAAATGACCATCTCCGATCCGCGCTTCTGGCAGACCCGCAAGTCGCTGCAGCGCATGGACCACGCCGGCGAGCCGGACCCGGTGAGCGTGCAGATCGCCGGCACCGAACCCCAGCAACTGGCCGAGGCCGCGCGCTACAACGCCGACCACGGCGCGCAACTGATCGACATCAACATGGGTTGCCCGGCGAAGAAGGTGTGCAACGCCTGGGCCGGCTCGGCGCTGATGCGCGACGAGGCGCTGGTGGCGCGCATCCTCAGTGCAGTGGTGAAGGCCTCGCCGGTGCCGGTGACGCTGAAGATCCGCACCGGCTGGGACTGCGACCATCGCAACGGCCCGGTCATCGCGCGCATCGCCGAGGACTGCGGCATCGCCGCGCTGGCGGTGCACGGGCGTACCCGCGACCAGCATTACAGCGGCCAGGCCGAGTACGCGACCATCGCCCAGATCAAGGCGATGCTGCGCATTCCGGTGATCGCCAACGGCGACATCGACTCGCCGCAGAAGGCGGCGCAGGTGCTGGCCGCGACCGGCGCAGATGCGGTGATGGTCGGGCGCGCGGCGCAGGGCCGGCCGTGGATCTTCGGCGAGATCGCGCACTACCTGGCCACCGGCGAACTCCTGCCGGCGCCGTCGTTGGCGTTCGTGCGCGACACCCTGCTCGGCCACCTGCAGGCGCTGCACGATTTCTACGGCGAGGCACAGGGCGTGCGCATCGCGCGCAAGCACCTGGGCTGGTATGCAAAGGATCAACCCGAGAACGCCGCGTTCCGCGCCGTGGTCAACCGCGCCGAGAGCGCGCAGGCGCAACTGGCGCTGACCGCCGAGTACTTCGACGCGCTGATCGCCGGGGTGCCGCCGGCCTTGTCCGCCGCCGCCTGACGTCTTCTTCTCCCTTGAGCACCGCCATGGGCACGTCTCCCGAAACCCCGACCTATCTGCACGGCTATTCCGACACCGAACAGGCACGCCTGCTGAAACAAGCCCGGCTGCTGGAAGCCACCCTGTTCAACCAGATCGACTACACCGGCGCGCGGCGCCTGCTGGAAGTGGGCAGCGGCGTCGGCGCCCAGACCGAAGTCTTGCTGCGGCGTTTCCCGGAGCTGCACGTCACCGGCATCGACCTGAGCGAGGCGCAACTGCAGGCCGCACGCGACAACCTGCAGCGCATGCCCTGGTGCCAGGACCGCTACACCCTGCAGCAGGCTGATGCCGGCGACCTGCCATTCCAACCGCGCAGCTTCGATGCGGCGTTCCTGTGCTGGGTGCTGGAGCACGTGCCGTCGCCGGCGCGGGTGCTCAGCGAAGTGCGGCGGGTGCTGGCACCGGGGTCGCCGGTGTACGTGACCGAGGTGATGAACGCCTCGTTCCTGCTGCATCCGTACTCGCCGAACGTGTGGCGCTACTGGATGGCGTTCAACGACTTCCAGTACGACCACGGCGGCGACCCGTTCGTCGGTGCCAAGCTCGGCAACCTGTTGCTGGCCGGCGGTTATCGCGACGTCAGCACCGAGATCAAGACGCTGCACCTGGACAACCGCGAGCCGGCGCGGCGCAAGACCATGATCGGGTTCTGGGAGGAACTGTTGCTGTCGGCGGCCGAACGGCTGCTGCAGGCCGGCGCGGTGGATGAGGAGACCGTGGCCGGCATGCGCCGGGAAATGGCCCAGGTGCAGAGCGACCCGGATGCGGTGTTCTTCTATTCGTTCGTGCAGGCGCACGCCACCGTCTGTTGAGCCGTGTTCACGGCGGCGCTACCGCACCGACCGGCGCGGGCGATGCCGGTTCGGTCCAGATCCGTTGCCACATCCGCGCCAGCGCTGCACCAATCTGCCCACGTGCCACCGGCGCCCGGTACGCGGCCTGCAGCTGCCGCGGCGGCATCGCCGCCCAGCCGTCGCCCTGCTGTCGCGCCACCGCGAAGTTGAAGTTGTAGTCCGGCTCCAGGCCCATGCGCAGGTCGCTGAGCACCAGTTCGCCGTCCTTGACCTGCGCGCGCATGAAGCCGCGATTGAACCACGTCAGGCGCTGGACCGCCGGCAGGTCGCGCACCTGCGCCAGCGCCTGGGTGTTGGAGGGATAGCGCTGGAAGCGCATCGGCCCGCGATCGGCGACCAGCGAGCGCTCGCCGATCACGTAGCCGCTCGGGGTCATCGCCACCACCCGCCACAGCAGCGTGTTGAACGGCATCGGCACCGAGAAGCGCGGCGCCTGCGCCAGGCCCATCGCAGCCAGCGCGCGGTCGGCCTCGCGATCGACCAGGTGCTTGGCCAGCAGCGACCAGCCCAAATAGGCGCTGCTCAACAGCAACCCGACCAGCAACGCCTGCTGCCCCACGCGGCGCGCGCGGGCGAACCAGGCGATGGCGCAGGCCAGCAGCAGCCACAGCGTGTAGGCGGGATCGATGATGAACACGCTCGACCACATCGTCGGCGACGGCCGCAGCGGCCACCACAGCTGGGTGCCATAGACGGTGAACGCATCCAGCAGCGGATGGGTGATCAGCGCCAGTTGGATCGCCCAGAACCAGCGGCGCGGCGCCTCGGCGACCCGCCCGTGGCCGAAGCGGCGGAACAGCCACCAGATCAGCCAACCGAGCAGCGGCAGCACGAACAGCGAATGGCTGACGCTGCGATGCACCGTCATCAACGTGACGGGATCGCGGGTCAGCGGCAGCAGGATCAGCGAATCGAGGTCGGGCACGGTGCCAAGCGCGGCACCCGCAAGCAGAGCCGCGCGCCGATGCGTAGCCGGCGCGATGGCGGCGGCAATGGCACCGCCGAGGACGATCTGAGTGAGGGAATCCATCGGCCGATGCTAGCAGCGATGCGGCGAGCGGGACGCCGATGGTGACGCTAGGCGGTCTTTGTGGTGCAGTCGCGATAGAGACGCTTCTTCGCGATTCCGAAGATACAGCAACCGGTGCGGAGAGGATTCGGTCGCAGCGAACTGTCGCGACCGCATGACCGGCAGCTCCCATGTAGACCTCTACGCCGCTCATGGAGGCCGATGACGCTCCCACCGCTGTATGTAAAGCCTTGTACGGAAAGGCGCCGGCCTGGCACCTTTCCGTAGTGCGCGTCTGCCTGGATCGGGCATGCCCAACTGCTGGCGGACGGCTGGATCGACTCAGGGTTCCGGATTGGGAGTTGTGGTAGTCGTGCCAAAGAGCACGTTATGAGCTTGACCGGAGGTCGTGGCTGCCGCACCGACGTCGTTATGCGAGGCAAAAAAGCCACCGACATCCGCGGCGATGACACCCAACCATTTCCAGAAGCGCCCCTTCGCCATGGTGCCATTGCCGTGCTCGGCAGCATATTTGGACCAGTAGCGCGTTGAGTGCCTGGCCACGCTCAACCCGCCAAGAACCAGCGCGCCGTTCTGCGACTTGGGATCGAGCCGCGCGATCGCCTCCCGTTCCAGTTCCTCGAACTGCCGCGCCGCCACGTCCAAGTCCTCGGCGTTCTCCACGATCTGGTCGATCCGCACGATGAACGAGAATTCGTAAGCGCTGAGCTGCTGACGCAAGCCTGCGACGTTTTCCGTCAGCGGCCGAGTCGGATCGACCGAATCGATGATGGGCTGCTGCGTGGCGATGTACCGCTCCAGCGGCACGCCAGGCGCATAGCCGCATTTCTTGACCAACAGTGTCAGCGCGTCATCGGCGGTGGCATTCAGGTCCATCAGGCAGCCCAAGTACATGTTGTGCTGGATGCCGGCCTGGTCCACCGGGTTTTCCGCCGCCAGCGCAGGGGCGCCGACGACACTGCCCACCAGCAGAGCGGTTGCGACAAGGAACTTCTTCTTCATGAGCGTTCTCTCGCTATATGGAAGGGATTGGAAATGGCTGGGGTGCGTGGATCGCCCCCGGGGGATGGCCACCGCCGCATCGGCACACGCTGCGATCCGGCGATTCCAGGCTAGGCAGCGCGTCGGCGTGGCACGAGGGCGAAGCCGGGCCGCCCACGGAACGAACCGGGTCGGATTGGCGACGCCGTGCCAGGCGGAGCGACTGCACGGTGGCGCGCCTCGCGCCTGCGGCACGGATGCCACTGCCGAAAAATCAAGGCCTTAGGCGGATTTGTTCCCGGTCTATACCCGCGGATGCGCTGGCATCCGCGCCGCCGCCATTCGTAGGCTGCAGTCTCTTCTCTGCGCATTGCGAGGTTCCGATGCCCACCCACCGTTCCCTCTTCCATGCCGCCCTCGTCGCGGTGCTGCTTGCCATACCCCTGGCCGCCCACGCCCACGACACCCTGCCGCCGGACTGGTGCCTGGAGGAGAGCCAGGAACCGGAGGTGGTGGTGAAATTCGATTTCGACGGCGAGCAGTTGCGGCAGACGATGGACAAGTGCGGCGTGGTCGATAGCCACGAGCCGTACACCAATACGCTGAACACCATCGCCGCCTATTGCGAGGTGGTGGCGCCGTCGCGCTCGGCCAAGCCCATCGTGCTCGGCCCGACGACCTTCCTGGCACGCGACCACCACAGCGCCTACCGCATGGAGCAAGGCTTGAAGGGCGCCTGCGTGGTCTGCCCGGCCAAGCGCGGACGCTGACGCGCCATGCAGGCGCGCTCGCCGGTTAGCGCAGCCGACGATCGCCGGCAGGAGAAGTGCCGGGCTTGCTCAGCCGAGCGCGTCCCGGCGGGTGTAGGCAAGCACCGTGTCGATCCTCGACTGCAAGGCGGCGCGCGCCTCCGCCGACAGCTCTCCGCAGTGCGCGAGCACGAAATAGGCCGAGCGCAGCACGTCCCGCCAGCGCGGGTTGCTAGGCAATTTGGAGACCGCCAGGTAGCGCTCCATCGCCCGCGCACGCAGGCGGCCGTCGTCGATGTTCACGCGCCAGATGCGGCTGCGCTCGGCCAACTCCAGGCGACCGGTCGCGGTGGCGCGCTCCCAGGTGTCGATGACCGCCAGCATCAGGTCGACCAGCGCGCGCCGGAAGGCATCGCGCAACGCAGGCGCGGCGGCCTCCGCTGGCGTGTGCTCGGCCTGCGCGGTGTCCGCCACCGCACCACGGTCGCGTTCCTGCAGGCCGAGGACGACCAGCCCATCGCCGCCGCGCCAGGGCGTGAAGGTCACGGCGAGCGGCGTGCCATGCCGTGCGACGATCTCCAGGCGCTGCGCCGCGCTGTCCTCCATCCGCTCCAGCGCCGCCTGCAACGCCGGGCGGTCGCCCTCGGCAACGCAGGCGAACACCGGCTGCCCGACCGGTTCGGCGTCGTCCGCACCGCCGAGCAGCAGGCGGCCGGCACGATTGGTGGCCAGGACCTGGCCTTCGGCATCGAGCAGGCACAGCGCGTCCTCGCGGCTGTCGAGCAGGGTCTGCAGCAGGCTGCGATCCTCGGCCAGCGCATCCGCCTCTCGCCGATAGCGGGCCAGTTGCTCCTCGTGGCGGACCTGCCGTGCGGCTTGCAGCAAACGTTCGCGCTGGCGGCGACGCTGCAGCCACAGCCAGAGGCCGAGCGCGGCGGCGACGCCGGACACCAATGCCAGCCACAGCAGCAACGTGCGTTGCCGCAGCTGGACCTGGCGCAGGCGGTTCTCGCTTTGCAGGGCATCGATGGTGCGCTGCTTTTCGGCGGTGTCGAAGCGGATCCGCAGCCAGTCCAACTGGCGATCGTGCTGCGCGCGGACCAGCGCCGCGGCCTCCGCATTCGCGCGCCGCAGCGTGGCGATGGCCGCGGCCGTATCGCCACTGTTTTCCTGCAGCCGCGCCAACTCCTCCAGCAACGGCACCCGCACCGGATCGCCGCCGGCGGCCGCTGCCAGCGCCGCGCGCAGGCGG